>CAZNUF010000089.1:0-5431 GCA_964576125.1 uncultured Ruminococcus sp.
ACCGACTTTTCCACTCGATTTGCGAGCCGAGGCACTCGGCTAAATTATAGTTTATTAACTGAAATATTTTAATTTTAATGTGATAATAGGATAAAATTATTACTACATAAAAACGGGCTGACCTATTAAAGGGTCAGCCCTGAAATATTTTAAGATTTATTTACCGACTGTAATCTGCTTTGCTATAGGAGCATCGGGATTAGTTTCGGGATTGTCTGTGTAGAATGTGAGGAATTCACCGGTTGCAAGCTTGGAGTCATCAATTACAACCCACATCTCGTTATCAACAAAGCCCTTATAGTCGATAGTCTGTGTCGAGCCCTTGTTAGATACGATTACGTTGTAAGTACCTGCACCTCTGTAGGTGAAGTTATACTCATACCAACCGTCGCCGTCCTCGTCTGTAGCAGCTACGCCGGGCCATACAGCAGAGTCATCCGGAGTATAGTTACCCTTGTCAACGCCCTTGAGGTCAGAACCCCAAATCCAAAGTGTAGGTGCCCATGTGAGTGCTCCGCTATGCTTGAAGTGGAGGTTGATGTCAAGGCTTGATGCAATGTAGTTATAGTTTACTTCAAGTGTTGCACCGTAAGGAATTTTACCGCAAGCCTTTGGAGGATAGTTATCCTTATCAGCTGCATAACCAACAACCTTGAAATCTTCGGTTGAATAGTCAGAACCTACACGACCTACGATTGTCTCGGATGCTGTAAGCTGCTGCTGGATTCCTTCAGCATCCACATAATAGTGGTTTACAACTACTGTACCCTCTGCTACACGATAACCAGCAAGCTGTTTTGAAAGCATTGTACAGTCAGCTACGTTAGCGCTGTCATCATAGTTGAGGTCAAGAGCAGCAACCTTTTCATCAGAAAGCTGTAAATCGCCTACGAAGTGCTTCTGCATTGCAGTAACGTCCATAACATTTACGTTGCCGTCACCGTTGAAGTCTGCGTTAAGGATTGATTCGGGAATGTAGTCCTTGTAGTAATATGTTACTTCAGCAGGAGTTTCACCAAATTTGCCTGTAGAGTCACCCTCAACTTTTGCAATTTCATATGTATCAGGAATTGCTGCGCTGGGTGAAGTCTGATAGCCTGTGCCGATTGAGCCCTGAAGCACTACAGAATCGTCAAGCTTATCGTCGTCTGACTCGTAAACATAGTTTATAACAACCTTACCCATATTGGATTTGATACCGGCTGTTTCATAGCTTGCTTTATCAACAGCAATTACTGCTGAATATGCAGGAACTGTGAATGTTGAGCCTGTAACTTCGCCGAGCTTATCAAGACCTGCTGACTCGTTATTTGCAATAACAACCCAATCTGTTACTGAAGTATCAGCAAGTGTTACGTCAACTGCTGTATCAGCACTGTTGAAAATTACAGCAAGCTTGCTCCATTCACCTTCAGTGTTGTTTGTGATTGTGTAAGCAACCTGATTTGAATATTTTCTCTGTGTATCATTGAATGTAAATGCATCCTGATATGACTTATCCATGCAAGTAAGAGGACTGAAGTTAGCCTTAATCTGCATCATACCCTTGTAGTATGAAACAACATCAGCATAGTCAACTACGTTCTGCCACTTAATCATATTAAGTTTAGCGGCTGACTTGTAGCTGTTTGTGTCGCCGTCCTTGCTGCGACACATTTCCTCGCCTGCGAGCATAAATGAAATACCCTGTGAAGCGTAAATAATTGCACCGCCGAGCTTGTTCATCTTAACAGCTGTTGCCTCACGAACTCCGTAAGTAGCAAGACCTGTTGAACCGAGAATCTGGTCGTATAATGTTGCGTTATCGTGGCAAGCTGCATAGGTTACGCACTGTGAGGGTGCGCTTGCAAGCCACTTGTTTCTGCCTGATGAGTTAGCTCTTACACCGTATCTGATGTCAGGAGCAGAAGTTTTTGCGCCTTGAGCAAAGCCCTGATTTGAAATGCTCATACAGCCGCCCTTTACACCGTCACGGATTGCGTCGTTAAAGAGAGCGATTCTGTCGCTGAGCTTTGCAGCGTTAGCCTGTGTTGCAGGATAGAACTTTGTACCTGCGCATGTGTTTGTAGGATGAGAAGAGTCGCCGCCTGTCCAGCCTTCGCCCCAAGTTGTGATTCTTGGATCAACTGCGTCAAGAGCTTCTCTTACCATATTCATTGCTTCAACGTCCATAATTCCCATAAGGTCAAAACGGAAGCCGTCAACGTGGTACTCATTTACCCAGTAAAGAACTGACTGAATAACATAATCTCTGTACATTGCACGTTCAGTTGCGCACTCGTTACCGCAGCCTGAACCGTTAGAGAATAAACCTGTCTTTGTCATTCTGTAGTAGTAGTTAGGCACTGTAGCCTGGAAGCAGGAATCAGTTGAGTATGTATGGTTGTAAACAACGTCCATAACTACCGAGATACCTGCATCATGAAGAGCCTTAATCATTGACTTACACTCTTTGATTCTTACGTTACCGTCATAAGGGTTTGAAGAATAAGAGCCTTCGGGAACATTGTAGTTCTGTGGGTCATAACCCCAGTTGAACTGTGAATTAGAACCCATTTCGTTGATTGACTGGAAGTCATAGAAGGGGTTAATCTGTACTGTTGTTACGCCAAGCTCTTTGAGGTAATCAATACAGGTTGAAATGTTGCCCTCACCGTTGAGAGTTGTGCCTAATTCGGTGAAAGCCATATACTTGCCTCTGTTTGCTTCTGAAACGCCTGAAGCAGGGTCATAAGAAAAGTCCTTTACGTGAAGCTCCCAAACGGCTGAATCTGTTGACTCGTCCAAAAGAACATGACCGTCATTTTCCCAGCCTTCGGGATCTGTTGAGTCAAGGTCACAAACCATTGAACGCTTACCGTTTACGCCTGTAGCAACTGAATAAACGTCCTGTGTTTCCTTTGTTGTTGTCTTTGTGCCTGTTGTGTTGGCAGCTGTGATTGTGTAGGTGTAGTACTGGTTTTTGAGGTCGCCCTCAACTGTTGTTGTCCATACTCCTGTCCACTTTTCGCCGTCCATAAGCTTTTCAAGGGGACAAGTGCCGATATCCTCTGCACCTTCCTCTGTGTCTGAACCTGTTGCATAAAGATTCAGCGTCACTTCTGTTGCTGTAGGAGCCCAAACCTTAAAGGTTGTGCTATAGGGTGAATAAGTTGCACCCAAATCACGCTTTGTGTATGCATATTCGTTATCGATTGCTTCACAAGCCTTTGTATAAGTAGTATCAGCAGCAATATCAGCCGAAACCGGTTCGGAGTCGGTTGTTGCCGCAAAGCCTGATACAACGCTTGTTGAAGCGAGCATACAAACAGCGAGAAAAGCAGCCATAAGCTTCTTTGTAGTTCTCATAGATAATATTCCTCCTTAAAAAATTCTTATAATCTATTCCGCAAAGCGGAAATAACTACCTTAATTATTCTTCAACGTCCATATTCTCTCTGAACTTTCTTATTCCCTTGATATGAGAATATATTGCAGATGCTATGCAGAGTGCAAGGATTACTCCTGCTCCGATATATATGTATATCAGCAAGTCTGCAAGGGGATCCGGCGTTGACGAATAGTTGAGCAAAACATTGATTTCGCCTTTTTTGAATGTTCCCGATGAGTTTTTCGGAATCTCAATCAGCGACATTTCTTCATACTCGTTTTCGGGTACGGAATAGCTTTCGCCCTCCTTGCCCTTATACGTCTTTTTCTCAATTATTTTGCCCTTGTCGTCCATATAGATTGCATTGACAATGCATACGGATTTGTCGGTATCGTCGGTTACTCTTGTGTATTTATATGTAACGGTTGTTTCACCGGCATTGACTTTTCCTGCACCGTTGTCGGGAAGGCTGTCAAGAACAAGGCTGTAATTTTCAATTGACGGAAGCTCGGGGGTGAAATACTGCTCGCCCTCTCTGTTGCGGATTACATACGAATCTGCAAGCTCCGTACCGTTGACGTCATCAACGAATTTGAAAATAACCCTTGACATCTTGCCTTCAAATTCTTCAACATAAACGCTTGCGTGTTTTACGCTGTTTTCAAAAAAATCAGAAGTATCGCCGCTTGACTGCTTAATGTCGTAATTGAGAGAGTCGGCAAAGTCTGTAACGTCATACGCTGTTCCAAGCTCGCCGCTGACGGTCTGCTTTTTGATAAGCTCTTTTGTTTTGTTATCATAGTAGCTGACTACAACAGCACCCTCGTTATCGGTAATTCCTGCCGTATCATAGCTTTTCTTTTCAACAAGAATCGCCGCAGAATGAGCCTTGAGCTTTACAGAGCCGCTTACTTCGCCGAGGTTTCTGAGTCCTGCTGTTTCATCATCGGCAATTCTTACCCAGTCACCGCTTACATCAACAGTCTGTTCAGAATCGCTGCCGTTGAAGATTACACACATCTTGCTCCATTTGCCGCTGACGGTGTTATTTATTGTGTAACCCGTCACGCCCTTTGGAACATTTTCAAGATATGTGAGGTTGTTTGCTGTCATTGCTGTGCAATCCTTGAACGCATCAAAAGTCTCACGGATTTTGAGAAGTCCTCTGTAATACTCAACAACGTCGCTGAAATTATCGAGATTCTTCCAGTCAATCATATTCTCTTCTCTGCTTGATGCATAGGAGTTTTCGTCGCCGTCCTTACTTCTGGCAAATTCCTCGCCTGAAAGCATAAAGGGGATTCCCTGTGATGTCATTACAATTGCACCGGACAACTTGTTCATACTTACAAGGTCTTCGTAACGCTTGCGGTATTCCTTATCTTTTCCGTAAACAGAATCGACAAGCTTGTCATAAAGACAGAGGTTATCGTGACAGGATGCGTAGGTTACGCACTGTGCAGGAACATTTGCCCAGCCTGTTGAGGTATCGGACTGACCTGCAATTCCTGTTTTAAGCGCCGCACGTGAGGAGCCTTCCTGAATAAAGCCCTTGTCAACACCGCCTGTGCTGCCTTTGATTGCGTCACGGATTGTATCGTCAAATGCACCGATTCGGCTGTCAAGCTTCTTTAAATTCTTCTGGTTAGCCATAACTGTGCCTTCGTCGCACTGCGTCGGCATATCCCATGCTTCGCCGTACATCAGAATCTTTTTGCCGCTTCCGTCCTCATATAGATTATCAAGGGCACTTCTTATGCTGTTCATTGTTGTAACGTCGTGAAGTCCCATCAAATCAAAACGGAAACCGTCAATATGGTACTCCTTTGCCCAATAGGTTACGGAGTCAATCATATATTTTCTGTACATAAGGTGTTCGGACGCAGTATCGTTGCTACAGCCCGAGCCGTTTGAGAATGTTCCGTCAGGGTTCATTCTGTAATAGTAATTCGGAACGATGTGCTGGAAAGCAGAGTCGGTGGAATAGGTGTGGTTATAGACAACGTCCATAATAACGCCGATTCCTGCGTTGTGGAGCGCCTGAATCATCTGCTTACATTC
>CAZNUF010000090.1:0-5352 GCA_964576125.1 uncultured Ruminococcus sp.
GAGGCACGGCAATGATGCATATAATAAACTCTGTAGGCTCATCGCTTGACAAGGCAACAGCAGAGGTAATGCTCAACAATATGCTCCAGCGAAATATGTTAGAAATGCAGTCGGCAAAGCTGATTGCGGCGGCACTTTCGGACAGAACGCTTTCACAGGTTGAGCAGGACAAACGAGACACGGTAAGAGCAGACTTATTCAAAAATATGCTTCTGACCATTGATTAAAATTTATTTAGGAGGTTTTATTTATGAAATGTCAGAAATGCGGAGCAAACAATGCCAACACACATGTAAAAACAATCATCAACGGTGAATTCAAGGAATATGACCTTTGCAGTGAATGTGCAAAGAAAATGGGATATACAAATGTTTTCGGTGATATGGAGGATGAGTTTTCCAACTTCCTCGGCAGTTTCTTCGGAAATGTACTCCCTGCAAGAACTCAGGCAACACGCTGTGAGTTCTGCGGAAGTACCTATTCGGATATTGCAAAGTCAGGTCACGTAGGCTGTGCAAACTGCTACAGCGTTTTCGCTGACGAACTGTTCCCGTCAATCAGACGAATCCACGGCAACACCACCCACTGCGGCAAGAACAGCAGACTTGCCGAAAAAGCAAAGCAGTCAAAGCCTGCCGAAGAAACAAAAGAGGATAAAATCAAGAGATTAAAGGCAGAGCTTGACAAGGCTGTAAATGAACAGAACTTTGAGCACGCCGCAGAATTAAGAGATAAAATAAAGGAATTGGAGGCATAAAAATGAGCAATGATGTTGTAATTTCAACCAGAATAAGGCTTGCACGTAACCTGAAGGATTATCCGTTCCCCTGCAAACTCAATTCGCAGGGCAGGGAAAAGGTAATCGAAAAGGTCAGGGACGCTGTCAAAAAGAGCAACAGTCCCGTAGCCTCCGATTTTTCGTTCATCAAAATGAGCGAGCTGACTTCCTCACAAAGCGTATCGCTTGTTGAAAAAAGGCTTGTAAGTCCCGAGTTTATCAGCGATACTGACGGACGTGCACTGCTAATCAGCAAGGACGAGTGCTTCAGCATTATGATTAACGAGGAGGACCACATCAGACTTCAGGTAATCACAAGGGGCTTGTCGCTTGAACAGGCATATGACACCGCCGATAAGCTCGACACATTGCTTGATGAAAACCTCGACTTTGCGTTTGATGAAAAGTTAGGTTACCTTACGCAATGTCCAACAAACCTCGGTACGGGTATGAGAGCCTCTGTAATGCTCCACCTTCCCGCACTTGAAAAGAGCAGAGCAATCAACCGTATTGCAGGCAATCTCTCAAAGCTCGGACTTACCATAAGAGGAGCGCACGGCGAGGGCACAGAGCCAAAGGGTGCGCTGTATCAGCTTTCAAATCAGGTAACGCTCGGTATCTCCGAAAAGGCGGCAATCGAGAACCTGAAAAACATAACAGAACAGCTTATTGCGCAGGAAAATCAGGCAAGAGAAAGACTTTGCTCAAGCATTGACATTCAGGACGCAATCAGCAGAAGCTTAGGTATTCTGCGTTCGGCACTTGTAATTTCGCACGACGAGGCTTTAAAGCTCTTGTCTAATGTCAGACTTGGCATAGTGTCAAAGCAGATTACCGACGTATCAACCGAAACAATAGACAGGTTAATGCTTGCAGTTGAGCCTGCAACATTGACCGTAGCAATTAATAAAAATCTGTCGGCACACGACAGAGATATTGAAAGAGCAAAGCTCATAAGAGCGGAGCTATAATGGTATAATAAGAACATAATGTAAAAACGAAAGAGGGTTATGACTATGTATGAATTCAGAGGATTTACACAAAAAGCAAACAGAGCGCTTAACCTCGCAATTGAATCTGCACAGGATATGGGCCACACTTACGTCGGCACAGAGCACATACTTCTCGGTCTTATAAACGAGGGTACGGGCGTAGCCGCAGCGGCTCTTGAACAGTGCGGAGTAACAGGCGACGCCCTCAGAGATAAAATCAGCTCAACGGACGGAGTAGGAATGAAAACAACGCTTACTCCCGATGACTTCACGCCGAGAACAAAGCGTGTGCTAAAAGCCTCAATGCTTGCATCTGCAAGAATGGGCAACAATTACGTCGGCACAGAGCACCTTCTCCTTGCCGTAATCGCCGAGAGCGACAGCTATGCAGTATCATTTCTGCACGAGCTTGGCGTAAGTGAAAATGCAATTGCTCAGGCAGTTGCAGGAGGATTACAGAACGGCGGTCAGGAGAATGATTTTGCTGAAGAAAACGGAGGATTTTCTGCCCCGAACGGAAACGGTAAGGGCGGCACGGCTCTTGAAAAGTTCGGCAGAGATTTGACAAAAGCCGCAAAGAACGGCGAGATTGACCCCGTAATAGGACGTGAAAAGGAAATTGAGCGTGTAATTCAGATTCTCTCACGCCGTACAAAGAACAACCCCGTGCTTATCGGCGAACCGGGCGTAGGTAAGACGGCTGTAGCCGAGGGACTTGCACTTGAAATTGCAAACGGCAACGTCCCCGAAATCCTCAAGGATAAAAAGGTTGTCAGCCTTGACCTTACCGGTATGATAGCCGGCGCAAAGTACAGAGGTGACTTTGAGGAGAGAATCAAGGCGGCAATTGACGAGGTTAAAAAGTCAAAGGACACTATTCTTTTCATAGATGAGCTTCACACAATTGTCGGCGCAGGTGCGGCTGAGGGCAGTGCAGATGCGGCTAATATTCTTAAGCCGTCGCTTGCAAGGGGCGATTTTCAGGTAATCGGCGCAACAACGCTTAACGAGTACAGAAAGTATATTGAAAAGGACGCCGCTCTTGAAAGACGTTTCCAGCCTGTAAAGGTCGGCGAGCCTACTCCCGAGCAGGCAATTGAAATTCTGAAAGGTTTGCGTGACAGCTACGAGGCGCACCACAAGGTAAAGATTACCGACGAGGCAATCAATGCCGCAGTAACGCTTTCGTCACGCTATATTGCCGACAGATACCTCCCCGACAAGGCAATCGACCTTATCGACGAGGGTGCGTCAAAGGTAAGGCTTGCAACGCTGACTTCACCCCCCGACGTAAAATCGCTTGAGGACAGAATTGCCGACTTTGAAAAGGAAAAGGCAAGCGCTGTAAACGAGCAGGATTTTGAACGTGCCGCTAAACTGCGTGACGAGCAGAAAGAGGTTCAGGCTCAGCTTGACAATGCAAAAAAGGAATGGCAGGAAAGACAGAAGAACAGCAGCGGCGAAGTAACCGCCGAGGATATTGCGAAAATCGTTTCCGACTGGACGGGAATCCCCGTTGTTCAGCTCACAAAAGAAGAGAGCGAACGTCTGCTTAATATGGAGAAGGTTCTCCACGAGCGTGTAATCGGTCAGGACGAGGCTGTTTCGGCAATATCAAAGGCTATCAGACGTGGCAGAGTCGGACTTAAAGACCCTAAACGTCCCGTAGGCTCGTTTATCTTCCTCGGTCCGACAGGCGTAGGTAAGACAGAACTTTGCAAGGCGCTTGCACAGGCAATGTTCGGTGACGAAAACGCAATGCTCAGACTCGATATGAGTGAATATATGGAGAAGCACACGGTATCAAAGCTTATTGGCTCACCGCCCGGATACGTAGGCTTTGAGGAGGGCGGACAGCTCACCGAAAAGGTAAGAAGAAAGCCGTATTCGGTAGTGCTCTTTGATGAGATTGAAAAGGCTCACCCCGATGTGTTCAATATGCTGCTCCAGATTCTCGAGGACGGCAGACTTACCGACTCACAGGGAAGAACGGTTGACTTCAAGAACACCGTAATTATTATGACCTCTAACGTCGGCGCAAGGATGATTACCGAAAAGCAGAAGGCTCTCGGCTTTAAGACTGACGAAGAAGAAAAAGAGCAGGACAGCAAAGACATCAAGGAGCTTGTAATGGGCGAACTCCGAAACGTTTTCCGTCCCGAATTTCTCAATCGTGTTGACGACATCATTGTATTCAACAAGCTTACGCAGGACGAAATCAAGCAGATTGCATCAAAAATGCTTGACACCCTTGCAAAGCGACTTGAAAAGCTCGACATCAGAATCACCTTTACCGACGAGGCTGTAACGGCAATTGCCGACAAGGGCTTTGATGAAAACTACGGTGCAAGACCGTTGCGCAGAGCAATCCAGAGCGAAATTGAGGACGCACTTTCCGAGAAAATGCTCGAGGGAAGTGTCAAGGAAAATTCAAGCGTTGTCTGCTCCTACAGCGACGGCAGATTTACCTTTGAAACAAAGTAAACTGCTCGATGCTTGAAATAATAAAATGAATATGATATTATATTTTCAGGCAATAATGCAGTATAAAAAATAAATTTCTGCATACACTTGAAATAGCCGAAAGCATATGATATAATATGTGTAGGCTAAAAGAGATGAGAATTCAAGTTAGCACAAAATCGACCCCCTCACAGAAGGCAGTCTGTGAGGGGGTCTTTTTAGGCTTGTTTTCACTTATTATGTCTGTCAAGCTATTTGCAAATATAGTGGCAAGTTATATCTGTTGTCGAAATGGGATGTGACAACTCAATAATTATACCACAACCACTATTTACATTTCAATTAGTTAAGCCAAATAAAGGGAAATATGCAGTTGATTTGCATATTTCCCTTTTAAGTTTAGAATCAATGTGCGGAGTAGTTATGCGCCTTGTCGAGCAACATATCCTTGACCTTCATCAGCCTTGTGCGGCTGCTGCGGTCGTTTTCCTCAAGCTTCATTGAAATATATTTTATTGTTTCCTGATAGCGTGGAATCATAACGTGTTCAAGCGAGTTTACACGTCTGCGTGTCTTTTCAATCTCTGCCGACATCATTTCACAGCTCTTTTCAATCTGTGCAAGCCTTATGAGGTCGGGCAACAGCTTTTCAAGCGACATTACCGCATCGTCAAGCTCAAAGGACGTGAACGCAAAACCATAGGGGAAAATATCGCCCTTGTCGTTTGTTCTTGTCCCTGCTGTGAAAACAGGCGTTTCTACGCTCATAATGTTGTGTGATTCAACATCAATCGTCACCTGCTGTTTCGGTGACATCAGCGAAGCGTCAAGCGCCTGCTTTGACATAACTGCGCTTGCGTTTACAAAGTGAGCGTTGCAGTCGGAAAGCTCCTTTTCAATCTTTTCACGCAGTTCACGGTTTTCTCTCACAAGGTCGAGAAACTGACGCATAAGCTCGTCACGCTTATCCTTTAACATTTTATGCCCACGAACGGCGGTTGTAAGCTGTTTTTTCAGCTTTGTCAACTGCATTCGAGTGGGATTAACATTCATTATTGCCATAAATCAGCACCCTCAATGCAGTTATTGTTTGCCGTAGAACTCGTCGAGCATATCGTC
>CAZNUF010000091.1:0-2698 GCA_964576125.1 uncultured Ruminococcus sp.
TCAAGCTCGTTGTCGCCGAGCACCATTGAATATTTTGCTCCGATTTTGTCGGCGTACTTCATCTGCGCACGAAGTCCTCTGCCGACAACGTCGGTTTCAACCGTGAACGAGCTTTGGCGCAGTGCCATTGCAAGCTCAAACGCCTTTTCCTTTGCGCTTTCGCCCATTGTCGCAATATAGAGCGTACACTCGCTGAAATCGGGGATTATGATTCCCTGCTTATCCATTACCATAAGCAGTCTTTCAAGTCCCATTGCAAAGCCGAGTGAGGGGAGGTGCTTTCCGCCAAGCTCCTCAATCAGTCCGTCGTAACGGCCGCCGCCGCAGACTGTGCCCTGTGCGCCGATGCAGTCGGTAACAAACTCGAAAACGGTTTTGGTGTAGTAGTCAAGACCACGAACGATTGTCGGGTTTACGGTATATTTTACGCCTGCCGAATCGAGGTATTTCTGCACGGATTTAAAGTGCTCCTCGCACTCCTCGCAGAGGTAGTCAGTAATCTTCGGAGCACCCTCGGCAATCTTAGAGCAAATCGGTGATTTGCAGTCGAGGATTCTCATCGGGTTTTTCTCAAGACGTGAAAGACAGGTGTCGCAAAGCTCGTCCTTGTAGCCTTCAAAATATTCTTTGAGTGCCTTGTGGTATTCTGCACGGCACTTCGGACAGCCGATTGAGTTGATTTCAAGGCGGAGCTGTTCAATCTGCAACCGGTCAAAAATTGACTGAGCCGCACATATAAGCTCTGCGTCGGCAACGGGCGACTGGGTGCCGTACTCCTCAAGGCCGAACTGGTGGAACTCACGCAGTCTGCCTGCCTGCGGCTTTTCGTAGCGGTAGCAGGAAACAAAGTAGCTTGCCTTAATCGGCAGACCCTCGTTTTCAAGAGCGTGTTCAAGAACGGCTCTTGCCGCACTTGCCGTACCCTCGGGACGGAGCGTTACGCTCTCGCCACCCTTTGTGTCAAAGGTGTACATCTCCTTCTGCACAACGTCGGTTGTCTGACCTACGCCCCTCGCAAAAAGCTCTGTGTGCTCAAAAACAGGCGTGCGGATTTCCTTGAATCCGAATTTGCCCGACTCCTCACGCATTACGTTTTCAATAAACTGCCAGCGGTAGCTTTCCTTTGGCAGAACGTCCTCTGTACCCTTGATTTTCTTTGTGATAAGCGCCATATATTTTTCCTCCAACGGTTGATTTTCAAATTTTGTTTATATTCTTTTTTATTTTACCATAAATCCCTTTTAAACGCAATAATCGGGCGACACAATGCCGCCCGATTTTTAAGCTTTTCGGAAAAATTTTACTTTAAAATGTTTCTCCAGTCAAGGTCGCCGCGCTCAAGACCGTGAATGAGCACCTCGGCTGTCGCAATGTTTGTGGCAACGGGAATGTTGTGCATATCGCAAAGGCGAAGCATATTCATATCGTTAGGCTCGTTTGGCTTGGGGCTTAACGGGTCACGGAAGAACAGGAGCATATCAACCTCGTTGCACGCAATTCGAGCCGCAATCTGCTGACTGCCGCCCTGCGAGCCTGCAAGAAACTTCTGAATTGTAAGGCCTGTAGCCTCACTTATCATTTTACCCGTAGTGCCCGTAGCACAAAGATTGTTGCGGCTTAAAACACCGCAATAAGCAATGCAGAACTGCACCATAAGTTCTTTCTTTTCATCATGAGCAATAAGGGCAATATTCATAACCAACATCCTCCAAACTATATTTCAAAACTATACTTCTATCTGATATTATCGTTTAATAAAAAAATTATAAAAACACTGTAACTTTATAATAATATCGTAGGGAACGACCCATGTGTCGTTCCTAACCGGTATTCAGCTAAATTTAGCAGGAACAACACAGGGGTTGTTCCCTACATTATTAGTTGTATAATCAGCCTTTAAAAGCAAGCCCGACTCTCTCGCCCGAAAGCCTTAATGCAAGGCAATCAAACACCGACGAGGCGGCGCTCCAGTTAAGTCCTGCGGCACCTCTCTGCATAATAACGGAAATCCGTATATCAAACGGAACGAGCGCAATAAGCTGAGTCTGCGTTGCGTCAATTACGTCATCAAGGTCGTTGTAAAAACCGAGCTGTGTAAACACCTTGCGGTCAAAGCGGTTAATCACAAGACGTATATTGCTTACGCCCAGAGCCTCAAGCTTTTTCCTTACCTTAACACCGCCACGCACGCTTGTGGGTTCGGCGTTAGAAACAATAAGCGCTCTGTCGGCAGGAGCGGCGGCAGTTACAAAGCCCGAGCCGATTCCTGCGGGAGAGTCGATTATAACAAAGTCGTAATCTCCCTTTAAGGAGTTTACAAGCTGTTTGAAAACCGAGGGACTGAGTTCGTTTTCGGTATCAAACGGAGCCGCCATAAGATAGAGATTATCGTTATTTTTGCTTTTATAGACAGCTTCTTCAAAAGAACAGTTGCCGCAAACGGCGTCGGAGGCGTCAAAGAGAATATCCTGCTCCATATCGAGCATTATATCAAGACCTCTCATTCCGCAGTCGCAGTCGATCAGCAGAACCTTTTTGCCTTGTTTTACAAGAGCAACGGACAGGCAGATGCATACGGTTGATTTACCCGTGCCGCCTTTTCCCGATGCAACAACTATTACATTATCCATAATCATACTACCTCTGCTTTATTCTATCACAAAATTCGTTAAAGAGCAACAAAAGCGTTATATTTTTA
>CAZNUF010000091.1:2798-5336 GCA_964576125.1 uncultured Ruminococcus sp.
GTTTTCAGCCTTGTGCCGTCGTTTGCAAGCGTAGCCGCATAGGTTGCAAGCTGTAGGGGAGTAAAGGCGTTGTCCGACTGACCGATTGCCGCCTGAACGGTGTTGCCGGGCATCCAGCTTGTGCTGTCACGCCCTGCAAGAGTGCCCTTTGACTCCTCGATTTCAATTCCCGTATACTCGCCGAGTCCGAATTTTTCGGAGTAGAGGTACATTGTTTCAATTCCGAGCCGTCTGCCCGTTTCGGCAAAAAAGTAGTTGCACGACTGCGCAATTGCGCCTGTCACGTTTTCGTCGCCGTGATAGTGCATACAATGCACCACGTTGCTCGGATAGTAGTCGTACTCCTGCTTGCAGAAAATTTTGGTGTCCTTTGTAATCGTCTTTTCTTCAAGTGCCGCACACGCAACGCACGGCTTGTAAACAGAGCCGCAGGCAAAGCTTCCTACTGAAATTCTATTGTACATAGGCGAATTTTTATTCTCGGAAAGTTTAACATAATAGTCGCCGTACTGACTGTATTTGTTCAAATCGTAGGTGGGGTAGCTCGCCGCCGCAAGCACCGAAAAATCCTTAACAGACAGCATTACAGCCGCACCTGTTTCGCAGTCCTCGCCCCATCCGCTGCCGCCGTAGGATTGTTTTGTTGCAACTCCCTGAGCCTTTGCCGCCTTTACATTTTCGGCAAGCGACTTTACGGCTGTTTCCTGCAATTTTTTGTCAAGTGTGAGGTAGACGGTGTTGCCCGGCTTTGAGTCAATCGTTTCAATCGTATCTACAATTGTACCGTCGGAATTTCTCTTGATAATTTTCATTCCGCCCTCGCCCTTGAGCTGATTTTCAAACGCAAGCTCTATGCCGAATTTTCCCACGCTGTCGGTGAGGGAATAGGCTTTGTTGCTGACCTTAAGCTTTTCATATTCTTCCTCGGTGATTGAGCCGAGTGCTCCGAGAATGTGGGGAGCAAGGTCAGCGTCCTGCGCCTTTCTTACAAGATAAGTCTGCACGTCAATTCCGCTTACACCCTGCGTATTTTCGCTGACTGCGCTGACGGTACTGCGCTTTATGTCTTTTGCAAAAACGTAAGGATTTGAGCTTGAGTAGCCTGTTAAATCCATATTCCAGTGAACGGAAACGAGGTTTCTCTGCTCTGTAAGCGACAGATTTTCGTCAATTTTGTAACGCTCAAGGAGCTTTTTAAAACAGTCCTGAGCAGTTGTGTTTTCGTCAAGGTTTAAATAATCCTCCGACAAAAGCGTTGCAACTTCGTCCTCTGTGCCCTTTTTGTAGGAGAGTGTGTTGCCCGAAAGCTCAATCGGCAGAGTATCCTCCCACTTGTCGCCTGTCAGAGTCATCAGATTTATAAGTGCAAGCAGGTTAGTATCAAGCGTTTCTTCGTTAGCGTAGAGCTTGTCAATCACGATTTTGTAGTGGGTGGTGTTCACCACAATTCCGTCGCCGTTTTTGTCGAGGATTTCGCCCCTCGTTGCATCGGTCTGAACGGTATAGCTTGTGGAACGCTTTGCAAGCTCCCTGTACTCACTGCCGTGAACAATCTGCCAGTCAACAAGACGTGCGGTGAAAAGCACAAAGAAAGCAAGCGTAATTATTATGCAGACGGTAATCGTAGTTTTGGGGTATTTATTTTTTGACTCACGCTTTTTGCGCCGTTTTATAAAATCCATTTAATCACCGAGAAATTTGTTACAGTGTGGAGTTGCTTTTTAATGCGGAATTCGGAATGCGTAATGCGGAATTACGGGTCGCTACGCTCCGAATTTATAGTATTGCGTGTTGTGCAGAAAGGTTTGTTTGCTGAATTTGTGTTGATATAACGGTAACGTTTCGGGACGTCAGGGATGCCGTGTCCCTACGAAAGCGTTTACTAATTCATTAAATTCTTGTGCAAAAACCTCACCAAAATGCAAATCGGAATGAACATAACAAACGTATATACAATCCGTGAGATGTAGTGGTTTACAAACAGAATCTGCCGGTCGGGAACGCCCGAAAACACCTTGAATATCAGAAAATAAACTCCGATTGAAAGCACTGTTGCCCCTGCCGAATAAACGGTTGCCGAGATGATATTCGGCACGAAATATGTATTGAAAACGTGCGATTCAAGGTAGCATAGCAGTGTTAGAATTATTGCGAAATAGCCTATTCCTCCACCTGCGGCGATGTCGGTAAGACCTCCGCAGACTGCACCGAAAACGAGTGACGGAATTTCCTTTTCAACCGAGGAAACAGCAAGAGCAAGCGGCAAGAGCAAAAGCGGCTTTGAGCCGAAAAGCTCGGGCATTAAGTTCGGCGTTGCCTGCAAAACATAGAGCAGAATCACGAGCAGTGAATAGGAAAAATACCTGAAAAATCCGAGGTTTCTCATTGTGTGTTCTTAACCTCGCCTTTCGTGTCAAAGTCGGTGATAACAGCCGCCGAGGTAATCTTGCGAATGTCCTCGTACGGCTCAACAATTGCATAGCGTGAGGTGTCGTAGGAATTGAATTTTATTTCCTTCACCTTGCCGATAATCAGGTT
>CAZNUF010000092.1:0-5289 GCA_964576125.1 uncultured Ruminococcus sp.
CTCGGCGGCGGTATCGGCACAAGAGGTCCGGGTGAAACAAAGCTTGAAACCGACCGCCGTCACATCAGGCGCAGAATGGAAACGCTTAAGGAAGAGCTTGCTGACCTTGAAAAGCACCGCAATATGCTGCGCAAAAGGCGAGAAAAGGACGGCGTAATTACCGTTGCAATAGTCGGCTACACGAACGCAGGAAAGTCAACGCTGATGAATTACTTAACCGATGCAGGAGTGCTTGCACAGGACAAGCTTTTTGCAACGCTTGACCCGACCTCTCGTGCGCTGAAACTGCCGAGCGGAGTTACGGTAATGCTGATTGACACAGTAGGTCTTGTTCGCAGACTTCCGCACCACCTTGTTGAAGCTTTCCGCTCAACGCTTGAAGAGGCGGCGCAGTCGGATATAATACTAAATGTATGCGATGCGTCAAGCGAAGAGGCGAGAACTCATATGCAGGTCACAACCGACTTACTTGAATCGCTCGGCTGCGGCGACAGACCGATTATCACAGTTCTGAATAAGTGCGATTTGGTCAGGGACGATGTTTTGGCACAGGATTTTCGCTCATATATCCGCATTAGTGCAAAGACCGGCACGGGAGTAGACAAACTTTTGCAGGCAATTGACGATAATCTTCCCGTCAGAATGAAGCGTGTAAAGCTGCTCATTCCCTTTGCAAACGCAGGACTTGCAAGCGAAATCCGCACAAAAGGCACTCTTATCTGTGAGGAATACGTTTCCGAGGGCTTGGAAATTGAGGCGGTTGTCGATGAAATGCTTTATTCAAAGCTGAAACAATTTGAAATTAATTAATAAAAAATATATTTAAATGTTAATAATTGTGTTGAAAATGTTAAAAGAGTTTGATATAATAAAGAAGGGTTATTTTATTTATGGAAATATTTGAGATAATTCAGTCAATAGATTTTACAATTCTTGATTTCATTCAGAATACTTTTAAATGCGTTTTCCTTGATTATGTGCTGGCTTTTTTCAGTTATATCGGCGAAGCAGGCGGCATATGGATTATTACTTCGGTAATTATGATGTGCTTTCGCAAAACAAGAGCAACAGGCGTTATGGTTTTGTGCGCAGTCGTTGTCGGATTTTTAATCGGCGAAGTGGGATTGAAGCATCTTATCGCACGTGAAAGACCTTTCGTTGTAAATCCGTCGGTTGTGCCGTTTATCAAGGCGCCGAGCGGCTACAGCTTTCCGTCGGGTCACAGCTGTTCGTCGTTTGCGGCGGCAACAGTGCTTTTGATGCGTGATAAGAGGTTAGGTATTCCTGCCCTTGCGATTGCCGTCCTGATTGCATTTTCAAGGCTTTACAACTATGTTCACTTTCCGTCCGACGTGCTCTGCGGAATTTTACTCGGTGTGCTTTGTGCAGTAGTTACCGTAGTGATTTTCAGAAAAGCAGGGTTTGACAAAAAGCTGTCGGGCGACTTAAAATACAAGAAGGTTGATGACAGTGCAGAAAAATTATAGATTTGTCGGCAAAACCTCAAAGGACAGCTTTCTGATTAAAGGCTTTAACGTGTTTTCTGAAAAGTGGAAGCACGCAGGCGGCTGTGCATCTGTTACTAATCCGCAAAACGGCAGAACATATGTGTTTTCAAAATATGAAAGCTGTGGCGTGGAGTTTGTTGCAGGCAAGGACTCAAACGGCTATTGGCTGTTCTTTGTTGAGACATAAAATATTTTATGGGAGAAGTATACGAAAATGTGCAATGAAAATCTGCTTGCAAAGAATCTTTATGATTACAGCAAAACAATAGCAAAGCCACTGCTTGAAAGCGTTGATTATCCTTGGGAAGCGTTGCCGAAAATCAAAGATTTCATTATTGAGCTGGGCAAAACGCTTGATCCCGAAATCTACGAGCAGAGGGCAGAAAACATCTGGGTTGCAAAGAGTGCAACGGTTTTTCCGTCGGCATATCTCGGCGGACCGCTCATTATATGCGAGGACGCAGAGGTGCGACACTGTGCTTTTATAAGAGGAAGCGCAATTGTCGGCAAGGGTGCAGTTGTGGGCAACTCAACGGAGCTTAAAAATTCAATTCTCTTTGACGGAGTGCAGGTTCCGCATTACAACTACATCGGCGACAGCATTCTCGGCTATAAGGCGCATACGGGCGCAGGAACGATTACCTCAAACCTCAAGAGCGACAAGAGCCTTGTAACCGTGCTTTGTGACGATGATAAGGTTGAAACAGGCGTTAAGAAGTTCGGCGCAATGCTCGGCGACTTCGTTGAGGTGGGTTGCAACAGCGTTCTTAATCCCGGTTCGGTTGTCGGCAGAAACACAAACGTCTATCCGCTTTCGTTTGTAAGAGGATACGTCCCCGAAAACAGCATATATAAGCGTTTGGGCGAGATTGCGGAAAAAATTTAGTTTTAAATAAGAAGGTCGGAACAGCGTATTTTGCAGTGTTCCGACCTTTATTAGTTTTTATTTTGCATTTATGTTGATATACTCCGCCTTTAATTTCGAATAAAGAATTTTCTGACTGCTGTACAGTCCGTAATATCCGCTCAGCATATAACTTACTGCGCTTGCAATTCCGAAGAAGATAAGTCCCTGTGCACCGAAAACCTCAACGCTCAGAAGGATTGAGGCAATAGGACAGTTGATAACTCCGCAGAACAGACAAATCAAACCGATAGCCGCACCGAACGACGGGTCGAGTCCCAAAAGGTTTCCGAAAACACAGCCGAAGGTTGAGCCGATAAACAGCGTCGGCACAATTTCGCCGCCCTTGTAGCCGCACCCGATTGTGACGGCTGTGAAAATTATTTTCAGAACAAACGCCTCCGGTTTTGCATTTCCGCCGATTGCGTTTGCAATTATCCCCGAGCCTGCACTGTTGTAGTCACGACAGCCCACAGCAAACGTCAGCGCAATAATAATCACACCTCCTGAGATTATTCGCAGATATTCATTTTTAATCAGCTTTTTTGCCCACTTCTGTGTTTTTCGCATTGCAACGCAGAAAATAATACTTACAACAGCACAGGCAGCGGCAAGTCCGATAACCTGAACAAGTGAAATAAAGTCAAGCTTCGGAATTGACTTGCTTATTTCAAAGTGAAGCGGAGTAACCCCGAGGTGAATTGAAACAAAGTACGCAATTACTGCCGAGGTAAAGCAGGGAACAAGCGCAGAGTAGTACGCAACGCCCACACTGATTACTTCAAGCGCAAAGAATGCGGCTGTAATCGGAGCGCAGAAAAGCGAGGAGAAAAGTCCGCTCATTCCGCACATAACCGCAACGTGAATGTCGCTTTCTTCAAGGTGTAAAATTCTGCCGACAATAGTTCCCAAACTTCCGCCAAGCTGAAGTGCGGCACCCTCTCTGCCTGCCGAACCGCCGAAAAGATGAGTAATAATCGTGCTGACAAATATCAGCGGTGCAATAATAAACGGAACGTGATTTTTGTTCCTGATAGACTCCAGAACGCAGTTTGTGCCGGGGTCGTTTTCTATTCTGCACAGCTTGTACAGAAAAACAATCAGCACACCGCCCAACGGCAACAGAAAAATCAGATACCACAGACTGCTTTCAAAGCTGTTTGCATATTTAATGCAAATGCTGAAAAGCGAGCCGATTGCACCGCCGATAAGTCCCGTTGCAGATGCAATAAAAAGCCATTTTACAAAGGTCTTTACATACTGCCACGCAGAAGTTAATTTATGTATTAAAAGTTTTTTTGTGTTGTTCAAATGTACCGCCTCTTTTATATTCTTTATTTTACCACATATTATGTAATTTTACAATTCATATTTATAAAGCTGTATATTGATGACTTGAAAATCAAAAAATAAATATTGAAAAGCATAGGATAAAATGATATAATAATTATAATTATGCAGAAATATGTTTGTTATGTTTGAAAAGAGGGCTAAAATGGCTATTAAGGTTACACTTCTGACGCATACGCCGAATCCCGAGCAAACCGTTGCAATGGCGGCAAAGCTCTGTTATTCGCCGTCGGGAATTGAAGATATAAGAGAAGGACTTACCGAGGAAAAAACAGCTTCGTTTATCAATATGCTTTCCGATCTCGGACATGCAAGTCCCACAGAGCACGCAGTATTCACTTTCGGTATCGAGGGGATTTCAAGAGCCTGCTCTCACCAGCTTGTGCGACACAGAATAGCGTCCTACAGTCAGCAGTCACAGCGTTACGTTGACGGAACGAAGTTCGAATTTGTAACTCCGCCCGAGATTGCCAAAAACGAAAAAGCCTTGAATGCATATAATAAGGTGATTTCACTTCAGGCTGACGCTTACAAGGAAATCAGAGATGCACTTGCAGCAGGATATATCAAGGATTTTTGCGGTGAAAACGGAAATGATATTAGCGGCAGTGATGAAGAAATCATAGAAAAATTCGGAAAGAAAAACAAAAAGCAGTGCTCCGCTTTTATAAAAAAGGCAAATGAGGACGCACGTTTTATTCTTCCGAATGCGTCAACTACTAAAATCGTTTGCTCGTTCAACGCACGCAGTCTGCAAAACTTCTTTGCACACCGCTGCTGCAACCGAGCACAGTGGGAAATCCGTGAGGTAGCAGAGCAGATGCTTTTGCAGTGCCTTGAGGTTGCTCCCAATCTGTTCAAAAACTGCGGACCTTCCTGCCTTTTCGGACCTTGTCCCGAGGGCAATATGTGCTGCGGAAAGCAAAAGGAAATGCGCCAAAAATACGGTAAATAATACAGGTGTTAATATGAAAAGCAAAATTATTGTAATTGAAGGTCTTGACGGCAGTGGAAAGGCTACCCAGACCGAGATTCTTGCAGAAAAGCTAAAAAAGCAAGGCTTGAACGTAAGAAAGCTTGAATTTCCCGATTACGCAAGTCCAAGCTCCGCTCTTGTAAAAATGTATCTCGGCGGTGATTTCGGCGATAAGCCGGAGGACGTAAACGCCTATACTGCATCTGCGTTCTACGCTGTTGACAGGGCGGCAAGCTACTTGCAGCATTGGAAAAAGGATTACGAGCAGGGTTGTTGCATTTTAAGCGACAGATATGCTACTTCAAATATCATCTACCAGATGTCAAAGCTTGATGACAGCGAGCGTGATTCCTTTATTGAGTGGCAGAGCGATTTTGAATATGAAAAGCTCGGAATCCCCAAACCCGACGTTGTAATTTATCTCGACGTTGAGCCGCAGGTTTCACAGAAGCTTATGGAAAAACGCTACGGCGGCGACGTTTCAAAAAAGGACATTCACGAAAAAAATCTCAAATATCTGCTTGAGTGCAGAAGAAGTGCGCTCTATGCGG
>CAZNUF010000093.1:0-2356 GCA_964576125.1 uncultured Ruminococcus sp.
CCCCTTACATTTCAACTTCTTCTCATTATCGCTATTCTTTATTCAGTTTTCAGGGTGTTACCCTTTTATATACACCGAGTAATCGGTGAGCACTTTAAATTTTATGCACCGCATTTGCGGTGCTTTTTGTTTATTATTTTTTATAATGGAGGAAAATTTATGAAAGTGCCATCTGTTGCTCAGGCTGAAAAGCTATTGAGTGAAGCCGAAAAGCTGAATGCAGGCTTGTGGGTTGCACATAACAGAACAGCTGGCTTTTGTGCAAGGGCAATTGCTGAAAAATGCGATAATATAAATCCCGAATACGCCTATGTTCTCGGCTTGCTCCACGATATAGGAAGGCGAGAGGGCGTTACTGATATGAAGCATATCATTGACGGCTACAGATTTTTGAAGTCTATGGGTTATGACGACAGCGCACGAATCTGCCTTACTCACTCGTTTCCGTACAAAAATATAAATTCCTATAACGGCAAAAACGATTGCAGTGAGGAAGAAACCGAGTTTATACGATCTTTTCTTGAGAATACGCAGTATGACGATTACGACAGATTAATTCAGCTATGCGACGCAATTTCCTTTCCGAACGGTGCAACATTTCTCGAAAAAAGACTTGTTGACGTCGTTATGCGCCGAGGCTTCAACGATTACACGTTGCAGAAATGGAAAGCGTTTTTTGAATTGAAGGAGTATTTTGACAACAAAACGCAGTCGAATATATATAAAATTTTAAATGTGAGTATATAAATTTATTATTTGTGAGCTATTAAAAAATTCGGGGGTGAGGTTTTGCAGGGCGTTAATTTGTCGCATTCGGGAACGGAAACCAAGAAGGATATGCAACAGATTTTTGAGTCGCTGGGAACGGTGCGCAGTTTTTCAAAGGGCGAGATAATCTACCGTCAGGGGGATTTTGCAAGCACATTCTGCTATCTGAAAAAGGGCAGAGTAAGCGTGTTTATGACGTCGATTGACGGTATGGAAAAAACGCTCAACACTGCTTCAAAGGGCGAGTTGCTCGGCGAGGGCGCATTTTTCGACAAAAAGCCGAGAGTAAGCTCGGCACGAGCCGTCACGAACTGCGAGGTCATTATGATTGACGAGCAGACGCTGACAAACCTCTTTGCAAAGCACCCGAAGCTTGCGTTTGAACTGCTTGAAATCCTGTCAAACAGAATCCGACTGCTTTCCTCACAGCTCGACTCAATGACGTTTTTGCAGGCTGATGCAAGAATAGCACGACTGCTTTTGCAAAGCGAAAAGGACGGACGTGTCAGCCTTACGCACGAGGAAATAGCCTCCGCAGTGGGCGTTTCAAGGGTGACGGTCAGCAAGACGCTCGGCAAATTTTCCGCAAACGGCGATATTTCAACGGCGTACAGAAAAATTATAATCAAAAACCGTGAACGCCTTGAAGAGATGTCGGAGATGTGAGCAATTTACAATGAACAATTAACAATTAAATTCGGGCAGACAGGTCGATGTGATTCGTGACCTGCTTGCCCGAATTATTTTATTAAAGTCACATTAGAGTCATTTTGCGGGTGTAATATATGCCTGAAAGCTTGTGAGGACTGTCCGGAAAGTCCTGCTGTCTTTAATGTAAATTTTATTTTTGGAGTGTGTTTTATAGAAATTTTAAGAGTTGAAAACCTTGTAAAAACCTACGGCAAGGGCGAAAATCAGGTAAACGCCGTTGACGATATTTCGCTTTCTGTTGAAAAGGGCGAGTTTGTTGCAATTGTCGGCGCAAGCGGAAGCGGAAAGTCAACGCTTCTGCACCTTATCGGCGGAGTTGACCGCCCCACAAGCGGCAAAATCTTCATTGACGGCACGATATTGCAAAGATGAACAGCGACACGCTGGCGATTTTCCGAAGACGGCAAATCGGAATTGTCTACCAGTTCTATAACCTCATTCCGATTCTGACCGTTGAGGAGAATATTACATTGCCGTGTGACCTCGACACAAAGGCGAGTGAGGACATTATGAATCTGCTGAAAATCTCAAACCGAACCTACAACCAGACAATAATAATGATTACGCACGACTTGGAGCTTGCAAAGCAGGCTGACAGGATAATCACCATTAGCGACGGCAGAATTGTTGAGGAGAGTTAAAGGTGAACACACTTAATAAACTCACGCTCAAAAATTTAAAACTCAACAAAAGCCGAAAAAACCTCACTCTGCACAAAAATCACGGTAACGGATAACGGGTGCGGAATTGACAAGGACGATTTGCCGCATATTTTCGAGAGATTCTACAAGGGCAGAAATCGTGATGAAAACAGCGTCGGAATCGGACTTGCACTTGCAAAGACAATCATTGAAAAAAGCGGAGGAAGTATCTACGC
>CAZNUF010000093.1:2456-5275 GCA_964576125.1 uncultured Ruminococcus sp.
CGGTTGATTGTAAAGCTACATTTTATCTGTTATTCTATTGTCAAAGGGGTGTGAAAAAGTATGATTGGTATGAATCTGAAATATTTTCGCAAAAAGGAAGGTCTTTCACAGGAAGAGCTTGCCGAGAAAATTGAGGTTTCACGTCAGTCGGTTGCAAAGTGGGAAAGCGGCGAAACACTGCCCGACATTGTAAAATGCAGAGAGCTTGCAAACCTTTTCGGCACAACGATTGACAACCTGATTAACTACTCGTTTGAGGAGGAAAAGCTCATTGAAAACGAAACCGACGGCAAGTTTGTTTTCGGAATCGTCAAGGTGGGCGAGAAAGGTCAGGTCGTAATTCCCAAACACGCAAGGGAAGTTTTTAAAATCAACCCGGGCGACAAGCTCGTTGTTCTCGGCGACACAAAACAGTGCGGAATCGCCCTTGCAAAAATCCCCGGTCTGGAATCATCTTTTAAATAACCCCCTTAAAAAATTAAGTCGGTGATAAAATGTACGCAATTAAAACAACAAACCTAACGAAAAAATACAAGGACAAAACTGCCGTAAATTCGCTCAATCTTACCGTAAACAAGGGCGAGCTTTACGCTCTTCTCGGTGTGAACGGCGCAGGCAAGTCCACCACAATCAAAATGCTGTCTTGCCTTGTACCGCCCACAAGCGGCGACGCACTGTTGCTTGACAACAGCATTGTAAGCGACAGCGCAAAGGTGAAACAGATTATCAACGTTTCTCCTCAGGAAACCGCCGTTGCCGAAAAGCTTTCGGTGCGTGAAAACCTTGAGCTGATAGCAAGAATCTACGGCGCTGACAGGAAAAGCGCAAGGCGCAAGGCTGACGATATGATTGAGAAATTCGATATGCAGGAAATCCAAAACAGCCGTGCAAAAACTCTCTCGGGCGGCTGGCAGAGAAGACTGAGCATTGCAATGGCGCTTATATCCGAGCCTGAAATCCTCTTTCTCGACGAGCCTACTCTCGGTCTTGACGTGCTTGCACGCAGAGAGCTGTGGAGTGTGATTGAAAAGCTCAAGGGCAGAATCACGATTATCCTCACCACCCACTACCTTGAAGAGGCTGAGTCGCTTTCCGACAGAATCGGAATTATGGTGAAAGGAAAGCTTAAAGCCGAGGATACGGCTGAAAATCTCAAACGCCTTGCCGATACCGACAGCTTTGAGGAAGCGTTCATCACAATTGCAGGGGAGGGTGTAAAATGAGAACTTTTGTCTTTGCCTCACGAAACACAAAGGAAATCCTGCGTGATATGATTACGCTGTTTTTCGGACTTGGCTTTCCGCTTGTGCTTATGGTGCTTTTGTCGGCTATCAACGCAAGCATTCCTCAGGAAGCCGCCGAGGCAACAAAGCTGTTTCAGATTCAGAACCTTGCACCGGGAATTTCGGTTTTCGGTTTGAGCTTTATCTCGCTGTTTTCTGCACAGCTGATTTCAAAGGACAGAACAACCTCCTTTGTTCTCCGCCTGTTTACATCGCCCTTAAAAGCGTTTGAGTTCATTTTAGGCTACACACTTCCGCTTGTGCCGATGTCGCTTGTACAGTCCGTTATCTGCTATATTGCGGCAGTTTTCTTCGGACTTGAAGTAACCCCGAACATACTTCTTGCCGTAGTTGTCAACATTCCGATTGCGCTTGTGTTTATCGCACTCGGACTGCTTGCAGGAACATTCCTCAACGAAAAGGCAGTCGGCGGAATCTGCGGCGCTTTACTTACCAACCTTTCGGCGTGGTTCTCAAATATCTGGTTTGACACTGCGCTTGTCGGCGGCTGGTTTGAGTCGATTGCAAATGCAATGCCGTTTGCTCACGCAGTAAATGCCGCCCGCTATGCCGTTTCGGGCGAATATGCCGAGATTATGCCCGAGCTTTTGTGGGTGATTGTCTATGCAGTTGTACTGCTTGTGCTTGCAATTACGGCTTTCACAATAAAAATGAAAAGGAACAAATAAATGCAGAAATCCCTTTCCGCTCCCTCTGTGCGCTACCATCTGATTGACGCATTAAGAGGCTTTGCACTTGTCAATATGGTGGTGTTCCACCTTATGTACGATATTTTCAATATTTTTTCAGCCGGAACAAGCTGGAACAGCGAACCGCTCACAATAATATGGGAGCGGTTTATCTGCTGTTCGTTCATAATTCTGTCGGGCGTGTCGTTTAATTTTTCGCACCGCCCGTTCAAAAGAGGAATAGTTTTAAATGCCTGCGGATTTTTAATAACGATTGTCACTGTGCTTGTCATACCGAGTCAGGCTGTGTGGTTCGGAATTTTAAACTTTCTCGGCTGTGCAATGATGCTTGCATATCCGATGAAAGGTTATCTTGAAAATATCAAGCCTGTTGTCGGCGCAGTTTGCAGTCTGCTCTTGTTTGCACTTTTGTACGGAGTTCCCGACGGCTATGTCGGCTTTTTCGGGATTGAGCTTTTCAGTTTGCCCGAATTTCTGTACGGGATAAAGGCACTTGCGTTTATCGGCTTTCCGTCTGCCGATTTTCACTCGACCGACTACTTCCCGATAATATCTTGGATATTTCTGTTCATATTCGGTTATTTTGCGTGGAGGGCAATCAAAAACTGCAACTCCGACAGATTTTTTAAACGCAGAATCCCGTTTTTTGACTTCATCGGACGTCACACGCTGATAATCTACATCCTCCATCAGCCGATTATTATGGGAATTTTGGAAATTATAAGCATATGTTATAAATAACTGCATATAAAATGAAACGAGCCGGCATTGTAAAATGTCGGCTCGTTTCGGAGAGAGTATATTTTAAGAAGAAAGAATTTACAAA
>CAZNUF010000094.1:0-3065 GCA_964576125.1 uncultured Ruminococcus sp.
ATTTTACAATTTCTTTACATACATCTAATACTTATTAGTCATTTTTACCAATGATTTATTAATACTATTTTGCTGTTTATTTAACCATTTAACGCTTTACCGCAAAAAAGCGCTACCCCGTAACAGGACAGCGCTTTTAATAATTACATATTTTAAATTGTTAATTGATTATTCATCTCTGCCGCAGCACTTCTTGTACTTCTTGCCGCTGCCGCAGGGGCACGGGTCATTTCTGCCGATTTTTTTGCCCTTTCTTACCGTCTTGTTGGCGGTGTCTGTTCCGTCAGACGAGGTCTGTGTGGGCTTTGCAACCTGTTCACGCTTCAAGGCAGCCTCAACCGCATTCGGCTTCGGCTTTTCCTCGCCGTTGTTGAGCATTACCTGATGTGCCGCCGCAGCCTGCTTTTCAGCCGCCTTTCTTGCCGCCTCAATTGCCTCCTGACGCTTCTGCACCTCATAAACACGCTTGGGCATAATGAGCATAAGCTTTACTGTGTCCTCACGGATGTTCTCAATCATCTCGTCAAACATATCAAAGCCCTCGATACGGTACTCAACAACAGGGTCGTGCTGACCGTAGGAACGCAGTCTGATACCTGCCTTGAGCTGATCCATATTGTCGATGTGATCCATCCAGTAGGTGTCAACGCTCTTGAGAAGATATACACGCTCCATCTCACGGATTGTTTCAGGCGGCAAAAGCTCCTCGTTCTCTTTCATAAGTGCGAGTGCGTCGTCAACAATCATCTGCTTGATTTCGTCAGCTTCCATATCCTCAAGGTCGTCAAGGCTCAAATCATACTTCTCGTCATCTGTGATTATCCAACCCTTGTAGTAGTCAACAAGGCTCGGATAGTTCCAGTTTTCCTTGGGTCCTTCGGGCAGATAGTGCTTGATTGATGTGTCGATTGTATCCTCAAGCATTTTAAGCACTGTTTCGTGCAAGTCCTCGCCGTTAAGCACCTGGTCACGCTGACCGTAGATGATTTCACGCTGACGGTTAAGAACGTCGTCGTACTGAAGAACATCCTTACGGATTCCGAAGTTACGAAGCTCAACCTTCTCCTGTGAGCCTTCGATAATGCTTGAAAGCATCTTGTTTTCAATGGGCATATTCTCGTCAACATTCATACGCTCCATCATAAGCTTCATTCTGTCGCCGCCGAAAAGACGCATTAAGTCGTCCTCGGTTGACAGGAAGAAACGGCTTACGCCGGGGTCGCCCTGACGTCCCGAACGTCCTCTGAGCTGGTTGTCGATACGGCGTGATTCGTGACGTTCCGTACCGATAATCATAAGACCGCCTGCCTGACGAACCTGCTCTGCCTCGTCCTTGATTTCCTCTTTATATTTAGCGTTCAGCTCCTGGAAAGTCTTTCTTGCGTTGATGATTTCCTCGTCGTCGGTTTCGGCGTAGCCTGTTGCCTCCTCAATAAGCTCCTCGGGAAAGCCCTGCTTGCGCATTGAAGCCTTAGCCATATACTCAGCGTTACCGCCGAGGATAATATCCGTACCACGGCCTGCCATATTCGTTGCAATTGTTACCGCTCCGAGCTTACCTGCCTGAGCAACAATCTCGGCTTCCTTATCGTGCTGTTTAGCGTTGAGGACGTTGTGCTTTACGCCTCTCTTTTTCAGCATTTTTGAAAGGACTTCCGACTTCTCAATTGAAATTGTACCGACAAGCACAGGCTGACCTTTTTCGTGAGCCTCGCAGATTCTGTCGATAACTGCGTTGAACTTTCCTCTTTCGGTCTTGTAAACCGAGTCGGGCAAGTCCTTACGGATAACAGGCTTGTTTGTCGGAATTTCAACAACGTCAAGCTTGTAGATTTCCTGAAATTCCTCGGACTCCGTCTGTGCAGTACCGGTCATACCCGACAGCTTTTTGTAAAGTCTGAAGTAGTTCTGGAACGTGATTGTAGCAAGAGTTTTGCTTTCGCTCTGCACCTTTACGCCCTCTTTTGCTTCAATAGCCTGATGAAGTCCCTCGTTGAAACGTCTGCCGTACATAAGACGGCCTGTAAATTCGTCAACGATGATAACCTCGCCGTCCTTTACAACGTAGTCAACGTCAAGCTTCATAACGCCGTTAGCCTTGATAGCCTGATTTACGTGGTGCTGAATTGTGAGGTTTTCGGGGTCTGTGAGGTTTTCTATGCCGAAGAACTCCTCGGCTTTCTTAACGCCGCTCTGTGTAAGAGTAGCCGTTTTCTGCTTTTCGTCAACAACGTAGTCGATACCGTGCTCCTCATAGTACTCCTCCATATCTTCCTTGGAGTCAAGCTCGGCAAAACGCTGAAGTTTGAGCGTTTTTGCAAGAGCGTCTGCTCTTTCGTAGAGGTCGGTTGACTTGTCGCCCTTACCCGAAATGATAAGCGGAGTTCTCGCCTCGTCTATGAGGATTGAGTCAACCTCATCGACGATTGCAAATGCGTGTTCACGCTGAACCTTCTGCTCCTTGTAAACAACCATATTGTCACGCAGGTAGTCAAAGCCCAGCTCGTTGTTTGTACCGTATGTAATGTCGGCGTTGTAAGCCGCCTTTCTCTGCTCGTTGTCAATCTCGTGAGTGATAAGACCTACGGTAAGACCGAGGTATCTGTAGAGCTTGCCCATCCACTCGGAGTCACGGCGGGCAAGATAGTCGTTGACGGTAACGATATGAACGCCGTTGCCTGTCAGACCGTTTAAGTATGCAGGAAGTGTAGCAACAAGAGTTTTACCTTCACCTGTTTTCATCTCGGCGATACGTCCCTGATGAAGAACGATTCCGCCGATAACCTGAACGGGGTAGTGCTTCATACCGAGCACACGTGAGCTTGCCTCACGGCAAACGGCAAATGCGTCGGGGAGAATATCGTCTGTAGTTTCGCCGTTAGCAAGGCGTTCCTTTAATATTGCAGTCTGGTTTTTCAGCTCGCTTTCGCTCATTGCGGCGTACTTGTCGTCAAGAGCAAGCACCTTGTCGCAAATCGGCTGTACACGCTTGACCTCTCGCTTGCTGTAGTTGCCAAACATAGCTTTCAAAAAATTCATTATGATTTTCCTTTCTGTGTATGTGT
>CAZNUF010000094.1:3165-5275 GCA_964576125.1 uncultured Ruminococcus sp.
GGATTTTGCCGCCTGAATCATCGCCGCCTCAACAACGGGAGCGGCATAGGTGAATCCAAAGCCCGAATCCTCAACAACGCAGGCAAACGCAAGCGGACAGTCCTCGTCCTTTGAGTAGCCGACTATCCAGCCGTTCGGCTCTTTGTCGTCGCCGACTTCACCGGTACCTGTCTTGGCACATACCGTCAGACCGCCGAACAGGTTGTCGCCGTAATAGTCGGTTATGGTGTATCTCATTATTTCATCAAGCTGTGCGGCTGTGTCCTTGCTGAACATCTCTCTGCCGTTACCGCTTTTGTTGATACCGATTGCCGAAAGAATCGAAGATGCTCCGTCCTCAACAAGAGTAGGATTTGTCGCCTTTCCTCCGTTTGCAATTGCGCCGCAGATTATCGCCATCTGCATAGGATTGACTTCGTTGTTGTACTGACCTACGCCCGACCACGCAAGCTGGTTGGTGTTAGCCTTTGAAGCGTCGTAGTGACCTTTTGCTGTTTTCACACCGTCAACCTCAAACGACATATTTATACCGATTTTCTCGGCAGTTTTGTTCATAACGTCTGCACCCATTTCAACCGCAAGCTCTGCAAAAACTACGTTACACGAATGCGCCATAGCCTGCTTGAAGTCCATTGTTCCGTGAGGTTCAACGCAGGTTATATCACTGCCGCCGATTTCCTCACTGCCTGTGCAGGTCCACGTTCTGTCATAGATGTCGGGGATATTTTCGATTGCCGCCGTGGCTGTAACGATTTTGAAAATCGAGCCGGGCGTATATGACGAGGAAAGCACGTTATCAAGATAAACGCCCTCGTACTCGCTTTCGTTTTCTTTTGTAATTTCGGGAGGAGCCTGCGGGTCATAGCCCTTTGTGCTGACCGAGCAGATTACCTCGCCCGTTTTGTAGTTGTATATTACGCAGGCGCCCTTTTTGTCGTAGCTTGAAAGCACATCGTAAGCCGCCGCACAGGTTTTTGCGTCAACAGTAAGCTTTAAGTCGCTTGAGGTTCGCAATGATTTGGGCATATTAAGTCCCCATAACAGGCTGTAACCCGAAAGCTGGGAGCGGTACATACTCTGCGCCGCCGTTGAAATGTTCAGGCTGTTGTCGCCCACAACGTGAAGGAGCGATTTCCTCACGCTTGCGTTTTCATTATATACACGCTCGCCGTCAACGGTTTGTGCAAGCACCTCACCGTTTCTGTCATAGATTGCGCCTGCCTGCGCAAGACCGCCGCTGCCCGAAATGTGGGCGTTGTACGGCTGGTCAACCCAATCGTCGGCGTTCATAATAAGCTGAAACGTAAGGTAACCCATTCCGCCTATGAATGCAAGAGTAAGTATAAAAATTAATGTGCTTCGCCGTAGTACTCTTTTCAAATAAACGCCTCCTTTAGCCGTATTTTTATAAAATCTTTTATTTCTAATAGCTTGTTAATTGACAAATGCTTTAAGAGTGGAGAGTGGAGAGTGAAGAGTGGAGTTAAGGGTCGCTCCGCTCCAAATTTGTAATAGTGCGTGTTGTTCGGAAAGGTTAGCTCGCAATAATCAGACTGTGAGAAATTTTATTTGTTTTTATTTTCCAGTTTTTTATTCATTGTTTTTGTAGTAGCAGACAATATTCTTTTAATTTCATCACAATCATTCTTCAAAGAAATATATTCTATTTCATCCAAATATTCTGTTTCAAAAAGCAAGTCAAGCCAATACGATGTTTCTGAACACTCTTTAAGTGAAGTGTATATTTTTAGCAAAAAATCTTTTTCGCTTATTGCACATTCACTTTCTGCAAGATTTGCTCCTATGCTTGTTCCCGAACGCAAAATTTGCTTTGATAAAACAAACTCCTTTTTTTCGTCTATCAAGTGTTTGTATAAATTGACGATACGAACTGCAAACCGTTTGCTTTTATATTTAGCTGTTTTTTTCTCTGGCATTGCTTATAACCCCACTAAATTATAAACTCGGAGCGAAGCGACCCTTAACTCCACTCTTCACTCTCCACTCTTCACTCTATTTTTGCTTCATCTCTTAGCCTATCTTTTTACAGCGTATGTCCTCTCGTCTGCCGCCTTGATAAACGCAATCAGTCCCCAGCAAGCCATAATAC
>CAZNUF010000095.1:0-5230 GCA_964576125.1 uncultured Ruminococcus sp.
TCATCGTAAGTCAAGCAAAAGAAGCTGTTTTCACATAACATTCATAATTGAAAATACTTTAAATTTTAAATCCGATATGATAAAATATATTATAAGATAAATAATGAATGGAGTTTAAGTTATGAAACAAAATCATAGTATTAAAATTCGTCTTTTAGCCGTAATCTCGGTATTAATCTCGTTAGTACTTCTTTGTTCCTGTTCTTTTGATGTTAATTTCAAACCTGACGAGCCTGAAAAAACTACAACTAAAAACGCACTCAATGTCCATTTTCTTGACGTAGGACAGGGAGATTCGATTTTTATCGAGCTTCCCGACGAAAAAACAATGCTTATAGACGCAGGAGAAAACTATCACGGAGAGGGGATAATAAATTACATAGGCGATTGCGGATACTCAAAAATTGATTATCTTGTTGCAACTCATCCTCACGCTGACCATATCGGCTCAATGGGTTATATTGTGAGGAATATGGATATAGGCTCAGTCTATATGCCAAAGGCAGCGGCGAATACAAAGACCTACCAAAATCTTCTTGAATCAATTTCCAACAAAGGACTGAAAGTAACTTCTGCAAAGTCAGGGCTTACAATTGCCGAAGGAAGCGACTACACAATCAATGTTGTTGCACCCGTAACAATTGATGAAGATAATCTAAATAACAGTTCGGCTGTCATAAAGCTCACCTATCAAGACAACACATTTCTTTTTACGGGAGATGCAGAGAAAAAGGAGCTTGAAACTATTACCGACGACATCAGTGCAGATGTTCTGAAAGTCGGTCATCACGGAAGCAACACCTCAACAACCAAAGATTTTCTCAAAGCGGTAAATCCGACTTATGCGGTAATTTCTGTCGGTAAGGGCAATGACTACGGTCATCCTCACAAAGAAACACTCAAGCTGCTTGAGAAATTCAACTGTGAGGTTTACAGAACCGATAAAGATAAAACAGTAGTTTTTTCCTCCGACGGAAAAACAATATCGGTAAAAAGCGGAGAACAGTCAATAAAGAAAGCAGGTTAAAATATGAAAAGATTTACGGTAGACAGAATAGAAGAGGATAAAGCCGTTCTTGAATGTGAAAACGGCGATTGCGTTGCACTTGAATTAAAATCACTCCCGAAAAACCTAAAAGAGGGCGATGTTCTGTGCTTTGAAGAAAACAGCTATTTCCGTGATAAAGAAGAAACCGAAAAGCGCCGTCAGAAAATAAAAAGCCTTATGGATTCACTTTTTGACTGATATAGTAATACGTACTACAGAGCTTACCGATAATCAGAATACTCTTGCCGACGTAAACGGTGACGGTGAAGTAAACGTAAAGGACGTTACAGAAATTCAGAAAATAGCCGTACAATAAAATCAGACCGGTTGGATAAAATATAACAATTTGAGGAGCAGACCGAAATCTAAAATGTCTGCTCCTTTTTATTTTGTTTAACACTTTAATTGAAAATATATGTAAAATTTTTCAAGTGTTACATTTTTATTGCAATTTCAGTCATTATGTAGTATGATATATTATGAGTATATATTACTATGGTTTACAATAAGGAGCAAATTGTGTTTGGATATTTGCAAATTCAGAAAAGCGAATTGCTTGTAAGGGAGTTCGAGGCATATAAATCCGTATATTGCGGCTTGTGCAAACAAATGGGAAAGGATTATTCGTTCCTAACTCGTTTAAGTTTAAGCTATGACTGCACATTTTACGCAATGCTTCTTATGTCCGTTTCAAGAAGCTGCAAAGGCTTTAAAGACGGAAGGTGTACCTTTAATCCGCTTAAAAAGTGTAAATTCGCCTTGTGCGAAAGCGATTGCTACAGCAAAGCGTCAGCCTTTTCCGTCATTTCGGTTTTCTATAAGCTAAAGGACGATTTAGCAGACGAAGGCTTTTTCAAAAGAATTTTAACCAGATTTCTCCTTTTATTTTTTTCACATTGGCAAAAGAAAGCCGCAAAAAAATATCCCGAAATAGACAAATATATTTCCGAAATGACCACAATGCAGGCAGAGGCAGAGGCTGATACAAATTGCTCGGTTGATATGGCGGCTCACCCGACGGGATATATGCTTGCAAATGTTTTTGCACTTGAGGCTGAAAACGACACAGACAAACGTGTTTTTTATGAATTTGGCTATCATCTCGGCAGGTGGATTTATTTAGTTGACGCCGCCGATGATATTGAAAAGGATAAAAAGAAACACAATTTCAATCCGTTTATTTCTTTAAAGGAAGAATACACGGAGGAACGGATTGTATCGGCACTCAATCAATCGCTTGCAAGAGCGTATGACGCTTATAATTTAATTGACATAAAGGATTTCAGAGGCATTCTCGACAATATGCTTTTGCTCGGTTTGCCCTCTGTTCAAAACAAAGTAACAGGCAATATAGTCGGAGGTAATAATGAATAATCCATACGAGGTTCTCGGAGTTTCCGAAACAGCTACCGATGATGAAATCAAAGCGGCTTACAGAAAGCTTGCTAAAAAGTATCATCCTGATAACTACGCTGACAGTCCTCTTGCAGACGTAGCCGAACAGAAGATGAAAGAGATTAACGAGGCTTACGACGCAATAAATCAGATGCGTCAGAAGGGGAAGGGCACAGGCTCAACAGGTTCATCTTCTTATTCAAGCTCTTCTAATTCGCAGTTTTACAACGTAAGAATTTACATTCAGCGCAATATGATTGATCAGGCTGAACAGATACTCGATTCTACTCCTATGGGCAATCGCACAGCCGAGTGGTACTACCTTAAAGGAATGTGTGCCTACAGACGTGGCTGGAGCGAACAGGCTTTCAATAACTTTACAACAGCCTGCAATATGGACCCGAATAATCAGGAGTACCGTGCGGCACTCAATAATATGCAGAATCAGCGTGCGTATAATTACGGCGGCTACAATCAGCCGAATATGCAAGGCACAGGAGCAGGCTGTTCTTGCTGTGATGTTTGTGCGGCAATGATGTGCGCAGACTGTATGTGTGATTGCTGCAGGGCAGGTTGCTGATATGAAAAACGGTGTAAAAAACTCAACATTCAGAGTGGCATTTTGCGGTATCATAGCGGCTCTGGGACTTGTGTTAATGCTTCTTACTTCTCTTTTCCCTGTCGGAACATATGCATTTCCGTGCTTTGCGGGAATATTTATTGCGGCCGTAGTTATTGAGTACGGCTGGAAATGGGGGCTCGGCGTATATGCCGTAGTTGCGGTTTTGTCGCTGTTCCTTGCAGGTGACAAGGAGGCTGTTCTCTATTTTATCGCTCTTTTCGGTTATTATCCGATTCTGAAAGCAGTTTTTGAAAAAAATATTAAGAATAAAATCATTTTGTATGTTTTAAAATTTGCAGTTTTTAATATTGCGGCAATCGCTTCGTTTTTTGCGGCGGCTTTTCTGCTTTCGATTTCACCCGAAGAATATACGCTTTTCGGTGTATATATGCCGCTTGCTTTTCTGGCGTTCGGAAATGTGTTTTTCCTCATATACGACTTTGCCGTAACGGTATTTGTCGGTCAGTATGTTGTCAGGTTAAGAAGTAAATTTTTCGGAAGAAAATGAATATTATTTGCGAAAAAAGAATTTTTATGTTATAATAGTTATAATATATAAGAAAACACGAACATTTTTCCTCGCAGTACACTATATGAAGTTTTGAAAAGGAACAAAGGTGGTATTTATGAAACAAAAAATATTAGTCAGAGTTGTCTGTATTGCGCTTGCAGTTGCAATTTTAGGCTCGGTTTTCTTGGTTGCTGTCAGCTCTCTTTCGGCAGGAGCCGTTTCAGACTCTCTTGAAGATGTCGCAGCAACGCAGATTGAGGAAAGTTCCGAAACCGCTACTCAATCACCCGAAACACTAAAAAGTGATTTTGTAGCTGCAGTTACTACGAATCTTTTAAAGACGGCATATGCTTCTCCTTCAAAGGGAGCAAGCGGATATGTAAATGACGATTATGTAAATCTTCGAAGCGGCGCAGGCACAAACTATTCTGTAGTAACCTGTATGCGAAAAAATACAAAGTTTACATATGTTGACGGCAAACTGTATAATTCAGAATGGTATAAAATCAAGCTTACCTCAAATTCAAAAACAGGCTATATACGACAGGATTTTGCTGCTCTTTCGCAGACATCAACCGATACTCCTTCAACAGAAAAAGTAACGGGTTATGTAAACGACGATTATGTAAATCTTCGCAGCGGAGCAGGAACAAACTATTCTGTAGTAACCTGTATGCGTAAGAACACACAGTTTACGTTTATCAGCACAAAACTTTATAATTCAAATTGGTATAATATTCAGCTTTCGGACGGTAAAAAGGGCTATATTTGCAAACCCTATGCTACTAAAAACAGCTCATCTTCCAATCCGTCAACGCCGACAACTCCCACAACTCCGTCAGGCTCAATCAAGCTTTCCTCAACGAGTGAAACAATATACGTCGGAAACAAATTTGCAATAACCGCAACGGGAGCAAGCTCTGTCAAGTGGGCAAGTTCAAACACTTCTGTTGCAACCGTTGACTCAAACGGTGTTGTTACTGCAAAGAAAAGCGGCTCTGCCAATATTAAAGCAACGTCAGGCTCGAAATCCGCAACCTGCAAAATTACTGTTAAGTCGGGCAGTGCAGTAAATATTTCTTCAACTTCAATCAATAATATGCGCAGAGGAAAATCTGTACTGCTGAAATCGACTACAGGCTCTGTAAAGTGGAAATCATCAAATCCCGCAATTGCTACTGTAAACAACGGAATTGTAGATACAAAATCAAACGGATACGTAACAATCACCGCCTACACCTCAAGCGGTGCGGCGACCTGCCTTATTAAAGTAATCGGCAGAGATAATATCAGATTTGCTTATGCGTCACCTAACTCCGCACCCAAGAATTCAACTGTAACATTCAAGGCAATTACAGATACCGACAGAATTGCAGTACGTTTTGTCGTATCAAACGGCAGTACGTCCTATACTGTAAATGCCACAAGCAAGGTCAAAGACGGTGACAACTACATATGGTCGGGTTCAAAAAAACTCAGCAAATCGGGCAAATGGACTGTCAAGGCATATGCGAAATATAAAACCTCAAATGAATTTCTTACAACTCCCGTAAACGGTGAGGGAGAGGTATTCGTAACTTCTTCAACCGACAAGACGACAACCGTCTGTGCCGAAAGACGTGCAAGTGATGAGGTAATTAACTTAATTGCGAAT
>CAZNUF010000096.1:0-3757 GCA_964576125.1 uncultured Ruminococcus sp.
TTCGCAATTGCTTTGACCGCACACTCGGCACAAAGGGTATCTGCCCCGAAAATTCACTTTATTACGTTGCCTGCGGTGCGGCACTCTGCGCCGATAAGACAATTGATTTTGACAAGGTAATTGAAGATGTAAAGAACTATCACGGCTCGGGCAACTTTGCTTTCAATCCTCCGCTTTTTGAGAGCGAGGAGGACTACAAGGCTTTCTGCGAAAGACACGCAAAGGCTGACGTAAAGCAGAAGGAGCTTAAAGGCTACAAGGGCAAGGCTTACATAGGAATGGACGCAGGCTCAACCACGGTAAAGGGCGTTGTGCTTAACGAGGACGGCGAGCTGCTCTATTCAAAATACCTTCCATCAAAGGGAAATCCCGTTGAGATTATCAAGGAATTTCTTGAGGAAATCTACGCAATCAACCCCGAAATCAATGTTGCCTCGTCTGCCGTTACAGGCTACGGCGAGGATATTATAAAGAACGCATTTGACGTTGACTACGGAATTGTTGAAACAATCGCACACTTTACGGCGGCTAAATATTTTATGCCCGATGTTGAGTTTATTATCGACATAGGCGGGCAGGATATTAAGTGTTTCAAGATTCATAACGGCGCAATTGACAACATATTCCTTAATGAGGCTTGCTCGTCAGGCTGCGGAAGTTTTTTGCAGACGTTTGCAAATGCGCTCGGCTATGATATTGAGGAGTTTTCAAAGCTCGGACTTTTTGCAAAACGTCCCGTTGACCTCGGTTCACGCTGTACTGTGTTTATGAATTCAAGCGTTAAGCAGGCGCAGAAGGACGGCGCAACAATTGAGGACATCTCGGCAGGACTTTCATTGAGCGTTGTCAAGAATGCGCTCTATAAGGTTATCCGTGCGTCAAGCCCCGATGAGCTTGGCAAGAGAATTGTCGTTCAGGGCGGCACGTTCCTCAACGACGCTGTTCTGCGTGCGTTTGAAATGGAAATGGGAGTTGAGGTTGTCCGTCCGAATATCGCAGGACTTATGGGCGCATACGGTGCGGCACTCTATGCGAAGAAAAAGTCAAAGGGCAAGGCTGACAGCAAGCTTGCCGACAGCAACGCTCTCAAGAATTTTGTTCACGAAATTAAGGTTGCTAACTGCGGGCTCTGCAACAACAACTGCCGTCTTACAATCAACTCCTTCGGCGGCGGAAGAAAGTTCATTGCAGGCAACAGGTGCGAACGTCCGATTACAAAGCGTGCGCCGTCAAACGACCTTAATATGTATGCATATAAATTACAGCTCCTCGATTCCTACAAGCCTGTTGAAGGATTAAGAGGAAAGCTCGGAATCCCGATGGGACTTAATATGTTCGAGCTTTATCCGTTCTGGTACAGGTTCTTTACCGAACTGAAATTCGAGGTATTCAAGTCGCCGTATTCAAGCAGAATGCTCTACCAGAGAGGTCAGCAGACAATACCGAGCGACACCGTCTGTTTCCCTGCAAAGCTGATGCACGGTCACGTTCAGACGCTCATTGACGAGGGTGCGGAAACTATTTTCTACCCCTGCCTTTCATATAATTTTGACGAGCACCTCGGTGACAATCACTACAATTGTCCCGTTGTTGCGTACTATCCCGAGGTTATCAAGAATAATATGAAAGACATCAGCAAGGTGCATTTCATAAATGAGTACTTCGGTATTCACCGCCCCAAGGATTTTCCACAGAAGGCTTACGAAAGGCTTTCACAGCACTTCCCCGACCTTACGCTCAACGAGGTGCGGATTGCCGCAAAGAAAGCGTACGAGGAGCAGGAAAATTACAGGAATAAGGTAATTGAAAAGGGCAACGAGATTATTTCGACTGCCGAAAAAGAGGGCAAAAAGATTTTTGTCCTTGCAGGCAGACCTTACCACGTTGACCCCGAAATCAACCACGGAATTGATAAGCTCATTTCGGGCTTTGACGTTGCAATCGTCAGCGAGGACGTTGTTTCGCCCAGAGTTGAGAAGTTCACAACCCACGTTCTCAATCAGTGGACGTATCATTCAAGGCTCTATGCGGCGGCAAAATATGTTACGACACGCAAGGATATGGAGCTTGTACAGCTTGTTTCGTTCGGCTGCGGCGTTGACGCAATCACAACCGACGAGGTAAGAGAAATACTTGAAAGCAACAACAAGATTTATACACAGATTAAGATAGATGAAATCACAAACCTCGGTGCGGTAAAAATCCGTATCCGCAGTCTGCTTGCAGCAATTGACAATGATTAAAATTGTGTTTGTTTTTAATATTGTAGCGAGCGACGCCCTCGTCGCTCACATTGCACAATCAGACTTCGAGGTAACTAATAATGTAGGGAACGGTCTTGACCGTTCCGCAGAATTACAACAAATTTTGTTGTTTTTATGTAACACAAAGGATAGGAGAATCAAATTATGGCTGAATTAAAATATGATAAAAAAACAGGCCGAGTGCTTTTTACAAAGCAGATGAAAAAAGAATATACCATTCTTTTGCCGAATATGGCTCCTATTCACTTCAATATTCTGCAAAATGTTTTCACGCACTATGGCTACAAGTCGGAGCTTCTGAATACAACAGGTCCCGAAATTGCACAGACGGGACTGAAGTACGTTCATAATGACACCTGCTATCCTGCTTTGCTTGTTATCGGACAGTTTATCCACGCTCTGCAAAGCGGCAAGTACGACGTTCACAAGACTGCGCTTATGATTACTCAGACGGGCGGCGGCTGTCGTGCGTCAAACTATATTTTCCTTCTCCGAAAGGCTCTCAAGAAAGCAGGCTTTGAGTTCGTGCCCGTAATCTCGCTTTCGTTCGGTATGGAGCACAACAGCGGCTTTTCGCTTTCGATTCCGCTTATCCGCAGATTTGTGGGCGGTCTTGTTTACGGCGACCAGCTAATGCTTTTGTCAAATCAGACAAAGCCCTATGAGGTAAACAAGGGCGAGAGTATGGCGCTTGTTGAGGACTGGAGCAAAAAAATCTCGCAGATGCTTATTGACGGCAGAGGTTACACACTCGAGGAGCTTGACGAGAATTTGCAGAAAATCACAAAATCCTTCTCAAAAATCGAGCTTAATAAGGTTCCGAAGGTCAAGGTCGGAATCGTCGGCGAGATTTACGTTAAATATTCAAAAATGGCGAACAACGGTCTTGAGGACTTTTTAGCCGAGCAGGACTGCGAGGTCTGCGTTCCCGGACTTATGGGCTTTGCGGCTTTCAAGGTTGACAATCGAATTGAGGATATAAAAATGTTCGGCGGAAACTCTATAAAGCTTAAGGTCTGTCAGATGCTTCTTAACTACGTTAAAAAGGTTGAAAGGCTGATGATTGAAGCGGCTAAAAAGTACGGTTTTGAACCTCCGCACGAATATGCGCACACAAAGGAGCTTGTAAAGGGCGTAATCGGCTACGGCAGTAAAATGGGTGAGGGCTGGCTGTTGACAGCCGAAATGCTCGAGCTTGCCGAAACAGGCTATGAAAATATCGTCTGCACACAGCCGTTCGGCTGTCTGCCCAACCACATCAACGGCAAGGGCGCAATCAGGAAGATTAAGGAAATCAAGCCGAACGCTAATATCGTTACAATCGACTACGATCCCGGTGCGCCGAAGGTAAATCAGGAGAACAGAATCAAGCTTATGCTTGCAGTCGGCAAGGAACAGCTTGAAAAGAGAATTGCAAACGGTGAAGTCAATACCGAAAATTGATATAAACTAATATTCAGGACACGGTGCGCCGTGTCCGTAACTTTTATGGG
>CAZNUF010000096.1:3857-5218 GCA_964576125.1 uncultured Ruminococcus sp.
TGCAGATTGACCTCCCGAATGTTATGGAGGTCATTATGATAAGCTTTGTTTTTGCGGCTAACGTAATGGGCGAGCTGGGTGCATTTTATGAGAAAATCCCGATGTGGGATACTATGCTCCACACCCTCAACGGCTTTATCTGCGCAGGAGTAGGCTTTGGACTGATTGATATTCTCAACCGAAACGACAGGATAAAAATGAACCTTTCACCGCTTTTTGTCTGCCTGTTTTCGTTCTGCTTCTCAATGACGGTCGGTACGGTTTGGGAATTTTTTGAATTCGGAATGGATATGTTTTTCGGTAAGGATATGCAGAAGGACACAGTTGTGAACAGTATAAATTCATTCCTTTTGTCGGGCAGTGAAAACAAGATGATTGCAATAAAGGACATCGGCGACACTGTTGTCAACGGTCAGAGCCTCGGCATTGACGGCTACCTTGACATCGGTTTGCTTGATACAATGAAGGATTTGCTTGTGAACTTTGTCGGTGCAGTAGTGTTTAACTTTGCAGGATTTTTCTACCTCAAGGGCAGAGGAAAACGCACAAAATTTGTCGAGAATTTTATCCCGTCAAGAAAGTAAGGCGAGTATATAGTCGCTTACTGAAATATATTTTAAACTTTTCCTTTTTCGCCGTAGGGGACGGCATCCCTGACATCCCCTACGGATATAGAGGACATGTTATAAAAAGTCGGTCATCTGACCGATTTTTTCTTTTTGTCGGATAAAATAGCAAAAAACGCTTGAAAAATGTTGTATAAAGCCGTATAATGTAGGTGTATGAGTGTATATTTGGGCTCAACAATATATTGAAAGGAGAAGTACATATGATTTATTCAAAAGAAGTAGAAAATATGTGCACAGTTGCAAAAGGACCGCATCACGGTCCCGCACCTATCCCCGAAGAGGGCAAGTGGGTAAAATCTTACGAGATTAAAGACATTTCAGGTCTTTCACACGGAATCGGTTGGTGTGCTCCCCAGCAGGGCGCATGCAAGCTCACACTTAACGTAAAAGACGGTATCGTACAGGAGGCTCTTGTTGAAACAATCGGCTGTTCCGGTATGACTCACTCTGCGGCTATGGCTGCCGAGATTCTCCCCAACAAGACTCTTTTAGAGTGCCTTAACACAGACCTCGTTTGTGACGCAATCAACACTGCTATGAGAAACATCTTCGAGCAGCTCGTTTACGGCAGAAGCCAGACAGCTTTCTCCGAGGGCGGTCTTCCCATCGGAGCAGGTATGGAGGACCTTGGTAAGGGACTCCGCAGTCAGGTTGGTACAATGTACAGCACAAACGCAAAGGGCGTTCGTTATATGGAAATGGCTGAGGGCTACGTTCTCAAGACTGCTCTTG
>CAZNUF010000097.1:0-5202 GCA_964576125.1 uncultured Ruminococcus sp.
AAGGGCGTTCGTTATATGGAAATGGCTGAGGGCTATGTAATCAAGACAGCTCTTGATGAAAACGACGAGGTTTGCGGCTATCAGTTCGTAAAGCTCGGCAAAATGCTCGAGGACATTCGTCACGGTGTAGAGCCAAACGAAGCATATAAAAACAACATCGGTCAGTACGGTCGTTTTGACAATGCGGCTAAGTACATTGACCCGAGAGAAGAATAATTCGGTAAGGAGGACACAACAATGGCAGTAACATTTGAAAGTATGGACAGAAGAATGCCTAAAATTGAGAAGTGCCTTGCCGAGTACGGTATTGCAAATCTTGAAGAGGCAAGACAGATTTGTAACGATTTGGGCTTTGACCCTTATCAGATTGTTAAGGACGTTCAGCCTATCGCTTTTGAAAACGCAGGCTGGGCTTACACTCTCGGCTGTGCAGTAGCAGTTAAGAAGGGTGTTAAAACAGCGGCAGAGGCAGCAGAGGCTATCGGTATCGGTCTTGAAGCATTCTGTATCCCCGGCTCTGTTGCAGAGCAGAGAAACGTTGGCAGAGGTCACGGTAACCTCGGCGCAATGCTTTTAAGAGATGAAACAAAGTGCTTTGCATTCCTCGCAGGTCACGAGAGCTTTGCAGCGGCAGAGGGCGCTATCGGTATCGCTCGTAACGCTAACAAGGCAAGAAAAGAGCCGTTAAGAGTTATCCTCAACGGTCTTGGCAAGGACGCTGCTTACATTATTTCAAGAATCAACGGCTTTACATATGTAAAGACAGAGTTCGACTACTTCACATCAGAGCTTAAGATTGTTGAAGAGAGAGCTTTCTCAGACGGTGAAAGAGCCGCAGTTCGCTGCTACGGTGCAGATGACGTTCGTGAGGGCGTTGCAATTATGCAGAAGGAAAATGTTGGCGTTTCAATCACAGGTAACTCAACTAACCCCACACGTTTCCAGCACCTCGTTGCAGGCACATACAAGAAGTGGGCTAATGAAAACGGCGTAGGCTACTTCTCTGTTGCTTCGGGCGGCGGTACAGGCCGTACACTCCACCCCGATAATATGGGTGCAGGTCCTGCTTCCTACGGTCTTACAGACTCAATGGGCAGAATGCACGGCGATGCTCAGTTTGCAGGTTCATCTTCTGTTCCCGCTCACGTTGAGATGATGGGCCTTATCGGTATGGGTAACAACCCGATGGTAGGCGCAACAGTTGCTTGTGCAGTTGCAGTTTACGAAGGCATGAATAAGTAATATATTGTTGAACCTTTTCGGTTAAATAAAATCAGCGGCAAAGCTTGTTTTCAGGCTTTGCCGTTTTATTTATACTAAAATTTACAAAGTAATATTTGCCGTCTGAACTTGTTTTGTATGAATATTCAATAGCTTTTGTTTGTAAATTATGATAAAATATTGTCAGTAACTTTTAAAATCAAAAGGGATAGGACAAATGAAAAAGTTTTTATCGGTATTGCTGGCGGTTTTAACGCTTACCGCTTTTATGACAGGCTTTCAGGTCAGTGCGGCTTCAAAAGAATACGGAGTTGAGGGCGACTGGTATTACCGTATCCTTGATGACGCAACGATTTGCATTGACGGATATTACGGAAAGGAAACGGAAATTACAATTCCTTCTAAGCTTCTGGGCAGGACTGTTACAGTCGTCGGAGGTTCTTACTATGATTTTGATTGTCCGAATGCCGATGTCAAGACAATCAATATTCCTGCAAGCGTTACCGATATAGGTACCGCAACGTTTTCGCAGATGTATTATCTTGAGAACGTCAATGTTGACAGCAATAACACAAAATATTCGTCTGTTAACGGCGTTCTTTTCAGCAAGGGCAAATGGGTGCTTTACTGTTACCCGAGAAACAAAATAGAAACCTCCTACAAAATCCCGTCAACGGTAAAAACGATAGGAGAATATGCGTTTTACAGTGCGAAAAACCTTACAGAAATAACCATACCCAAGAGTGTAACCGAGGTTCGTGAACACGGATTTGACGATACAGGCGTGACCGACGTTACAGTTCCTGCTTCTGTCGAAAAAATGGGTTGCGAGGCTTTCGGCGGTTTTTATGCGGAGAAGATTACCCTTGAAGACGGTTTAAAAAGACTTGATTATTTTTCACTCAACGGCTTTTCCGTTACGAAGATTTCCATTCCTGCAAGTGTTGAATACATAGAAGAGGGTGCGCTGGCAGGTCTTAGTGCTCTGCACGAAGTGACGGTTGATTCTGCTAATGAGAATTACCGTTCATACGGCGGCAATCTTTACACCAAGGACAGAAGCGTTTTGCTGTGCCGTCCTTCGGCTAAAAGCGCAACAAGCTTTACAATAGGCTCTCCTGTCAAGAGAATAGGCTCTTATGCAATGTTCCAATCCGAAAATTTGCAGGAGGTAATTATTAATAACGGCGTTGAGGAAATAGGCTCGAATGCTTTTAGATGGTGTTACAATCTCGAAAAAATCACTCTGCCCGATACGGGTAAAAAAATAGAAGTACGTGCTTTTGAAGAAACAGCTATAAAAGAGATAAAAATACCGGACGGCATTACAAAAATTGAGCTGTCAACATTTGAGTGTTGTTCCAATCTGGAAACTGTTGAAATCCCCGATTCGGTTACGGAATTGGCAAGTAATTCTTTTTGGGGCTGCGTTAAGCTGACGGAGGTTGTATTGCCTGAACATCTGGAAAAAATCGGGTATTATGCATTTACCCATACGGGGCTTAATAAAATCAACGTGCCGCCGTCTGTTAAAAAAATAGATAACGGCGCATTAGGTTATAAAATGAAAGACGGCACAACTACAAAGAAAGAAGATTTTGAAATCTACGGAATAAGCGGAACCGAGGCTCAGAAATATGCCGAACGCTACGATATGAAGTTTATAAGCGCAGGCAATTTTTTGGGTGATGTAAATTCCGACGGAAAAATTAATATTAAGGACGCAACGGCAATTCAGAGCTATCTTGCAGGACTTACAAATCTGACCGATTTTGAAAAAACAGCCGCTGACATAGACGGAAACGGAGAAATCAACATAGTTGATGCAACAACATTGCAGAAAAAGCTTGCAAATATAATTTAAGTGCAAAACAAAATCCCCCTTTCATAATGAGGGGGATTTATTTTGTGTTATAGTTTATTTTTTAACGAGCACCTTTACAATCTCGCTGACGTACATTTTGTGGAAGTCGTCCTTGTACCACTTCTTCACGCTGTCACCGTCTGTGATGCTTTCCGCATTTAAAAACTGCGCATACATTTTTTTGCATACAAGCACAAGCTTTGCTTCCTCAAAATACGGAATGCCGTCCTCGGTGAACGCAGGAGTAAGCCCTGTTTCCTTAACCTTGTCAACATCTCTGCCGCTCTTTGAACCGCAGAATTTAAGTGCGTCTCGATAGCTTTCGTCAAAAAAGCTCATTGTGTAATAATCGTTATTCTCGGTAAATTCAAACGTGTATCTCTGCGGACGGATAAACGTAAACACTACGGGTTTGCCCCACATAATGCCGACTCCGCCCCAGCTTACGGTCATCGTGTTGAATTTATCCCTGTTTCCGCTTGTCACAAGCGCCCAGTCGTCACCGATAAGCTCAAACGGGTTGTTTGTAATTTCCTTTGGTGTAATCTCTTTAAATGCTGACACAATAATCATCCTTTCAAATCATAATATGCATTTTGTTCCAAATAAATTATAGCAGAATTTTTTAGTTATTCAATATCTGAAATAACGATTATTTTTTATTCACTTTCATTGAATAATATTCATTATACTGCATAAATGAATGAATATTCTGAATATTCATTTTAAATGAATATATACATTTTTCGCCCGAAAGCTGTGTTTTTCAAATAATACATTATTTGTTTATCCGCTTAATAAGCCATATTTCATATAAATTCGCATAAAATACGACCGAAAAATCATATCTGAAAAATTTTTGAATATTTATTCAAAAAAGACTTGATTTTTTTGAAACAGAGTGTATAATGTAATAGTAAATTAAATTTCTGGTAATCGGAGGAAATAAAAATGGCTGATAATAAAATCAAAAAGGTAGTTCTTGCATATTCAGGCGGACTTGATACTTCAATCATCATTCCGTGGCTTAAGGAAAATTACGACAACTGCGAGGTAATCGCTGTTTCGGGTAACGTAGGTCAGGGCACAGAGCTTGACGGTCTTGAGGAAAAGGCTATCAAGACAGGCGCATCAAAGCTCTACATTGAGGACCTTAACAAGGAATTTGTTGAAGAGTACATTTTCCCCACTGTTAAGGCAGGCGCAGTTTACGAGGGCAAGTACCTCCTCGGTACATCATTTGCTCGTCCTATCATCGCAAAAAGACTTGTTGAAATCGCTAAAAAAGAGGGCGCTGACGCTATCTGTCACGGCTGCACAGGTAAGGGCAACGACCAGGTTCGTTTTGAGCTTGCAATCAAGGCTTACGCTCCCGATATGAAGATTATCGCTCCCTGGAGAACTTGGGAATTCAAGTCACGTGAGGAAGAAATCGAATATGCGGAGAAGATGAATATTCCGCTCAAGATTAACCGTGAAACCAACTATTCCAAGGATAAGAACCTCTGGCACTTGAGCCACGAAGGTCTTGACCTTGAGGACCCTGCAAACGAGCCTATGTACAACAAAGAGGGCTTCCTTGAGATGGGCGTTTCCCCCGAAATGGCTCCCGATAAGCCCGAGTACGTTACACTTTCATTTGAAAAGGGTATTCCCACAAAGCTCAACGGCGAAGAGGTCGGCTCTGTAGAGCTTATTGAAAAGCTCAACGAAATCGGCGGAAGAAACGGCGTTGGCATTACAGACATCGTAGAAAACCGTCTTGTAGGTATGAAGGCAAGGGGCGTTTATGAAACTCCCGGCGGCACAATCCTCTATGCGGCTCACGACAAGCTCGAGGAAATCTGCCTTGACAAGGACACACTTCACTACAAGAAGAACCTTGCAAACACATTTGCCGACCTCGTTTACGACGGCAAGTGGTACACACCGCTTCGTGAGGCTATGTCGGCATTCGTTGACAGCACACAGGAGTATGTAACAGGCGAGGTTAAGCTCAAGCTTTACAAGGGCAACATCATTGACGCAGGCGTTACAAGCCCGTATTCACTCTATGACGAGGAAATCGCAACCTTTGACGAGGACGAGGTTTACGATCAGAACGACAGCGCAGGCTT
>CAZNUF010000098.1:0-5191 GCA_964576125.1 uncultured Ruminococcus sp.
CGACGTGCTTTTTATAGACGAAATCCACCGTTTGAGCCGTGCGGTCGAGGAAATTCTCTATCCGTCAATGGAGGACTTTGCAATCGACATCATAACAGGCAAGGGACAAATGGCGGCGTCATATCATCTGCCGCTGCCGAAGTTTACGCTTGTCGGAGCAACAACAAGAGCAGGTCAGCTTACAGCACCTCTGCGTGACCGTTTCGGTGTGGTGTTAAGACTTGAACTCTACACGCCCGAGGAGCTTGCGCAAATCGTAACGAGAAGTGCAGGAATACTCGGAATAAAAATCGAGCACGACGGTGCGCTTGAAATAGCCTCACGTTCAAGAGGAACACCGAGAATTGCAAACAGACTTTTAAAGCGTGTGCGTGACTTTGCACAGGTAATGTCAGACGGAATAATCAATGTTGAGTCGGCAAGAACTGCGCTTGACAGGCTTGAAATTGACGAACTCGGTCTCGATCAGAACGACCGTAGAATGCTTGAAGCGATTATCCGCTTTTACAACGGAGGCCCCGTAGGACTTGAAACACTTGCAGCGGCAATCGGCGAGGAGGCAGTCACAATAGAGGACGTTTACGAGCCGTATCTTCTGCAAATCGGATTTTTAAGCAGAACGCCGAGGGGAAGATGCATAACCGCCGAAGCGTGCAGACACCTCGGCTACGATTTCCCGAAGGGCACTGTAAATGCAATGCCCACCCAGCCGAGCTTGTTTGATAAAAATTAATCAGAATTATTATAAATTTGAAATTACGGAGGAAAACAATTATGGGAAGACTATTCGGAACAGACGGTGCAAGAGGAGTAGCAAACTCAGAGCTTACAGCAGAGCTTGCAATGAATATCGGCAGAGCCGCCGCAATGGTGCTTATCAGCGACGAGGTTGAGCACCCGACAATTCTAATCGGTAAGGACACACGTCTGTCGGGCGATATGCTCGAGGGTGCGCTTATTGCAGGACTTTGCTCCGTAGGCGCAAATGTTGAGCTTTTAGGCGTAGTTCCAACCCCTGCTGTTGCATACCTTGTCGGCAAGTACAACGCTGACGCAGGCATAATGATTTCAGCCTCTCACAACCCCTTTGAATTTAACGGAATCAAGATTTTCAGCTCTGACGGCTGTAAACTGCCCGACGACCTTGAAAACAGAATTGAAGAAATCGTACTTGATAACGTAGTTCCTTACGCTCTTGCAAAGGACGAAAACATCGGCAAGGTTACAAGAATGGAAACCGCCGTTGAAGATTACGTTGACCACGTTGCAAAGTCAATCGGCTGTGACCTTGAGGGTATGGAAATTGCCCTTGACTGCTCCAACGGCTCGTCATCACGCACAGCCGAAAAGCTCTTTACAAAGCTCGGCGCAAAGGTGCATATGCTCTTTGACAACCCCGACGGAATCAACATCAACAAGGACTGCGGTTCTACTCACATCAACAGACTTCAGAACTATGTTCGTGAGCACAAGCTCTGTTGTGGCCTTGCCTTTGACGGCGACGCCGACAGGTGTCTTGCTGTTGACGAAAACGGCAACCTCGTTGACGGCGACTACCTCATTGCAATCTGCGCGAAGGATATGAAGGACAGAGGTGTCCTCAAGAAAAACGCCGTTGTCGGCACTGTTATGACAAATATGGGCTTCAATAAGTTCTGCGATGCAAACGATATGACCTTCGTTTCTACAAAGGTCGGCGACCGTTACGTTCTTGAAGCAATGCTTCGTGAGGGTTATAACATCGGCGGCGAACAGAGCGGACATATTATTTTCCTTGACTACGCAACAACAGGCGACGGCGAGCTTTCGGGTGCAATGATTTTAAGCATAATGAAGCGCACAGGCGAAAAATTAAGCACACTTGCAAAGGTTATGGAGCGTATGCCTCAGGTGCTTATCAACGTAAAGGTCAGCGCAGAGGGCAAGCTTGCTTTCTACACAGATAAAGAGGTTAAAGCTGAAATCAAGCGTGTTACCGATATTCTCGGCGACAGAGGAAGAATTTTAGTCCGTGTTTCGGGAACAGAGCCGCTTGTAAGAGTAATGCTCGAGGGCGAAAACCTCGAGGAAATTCAGAGCCTTGCAGAGGAGTCTGCACAGGTTGTAAGGGAAAGATTATCATAATGCGATTATCGGAAAACTGGAAGGATTACGAGCTTATTGATACCTCTGACGGCGAACGTCTTGAACGCTGGGGAGATATTATTCTCATTCGTCCCGACCCGCAGATTATCTGGTCAACGAAAAAGGAAAATCCCCTCTGGCGCTATGCACACGCAAGGTATCACCGCAGTAACAAGGGCGGGGGCTACTGGAAGCAGTACAAAAAGGTTCCCGACCGCTGGACAATAAACTACGATAAGCTCGTTTTCAATATAAAGCCTATGGGCTTCAAGCATACGGGAGTATTTCCCGAACAGGCAGTAAACTGGGATTTTGCCGCCGAAAAAATCAGAAATGAAAACAGACCGCTCAAGGTGCTCAACCTTTTCGGCTATACCGGTTGCGCAACGCTTGCGTGCTTAAGCGCAGGCGCAAGCGTGTGTCACGTTGACGCATCAAAGGGTATGGTGCAGTGGGCAAAGGAAAATGCACAGTCAAGCGGTCTTGCCGACAAACCGGTCAGATGGCTTGTTGACGACTGCGTAAAGTTTGTTCAGCGTGAAATCAGACGCGGCAACAAATATGACGGCATAATAATGGACCCTCCGTCCTACGGCAGAGGTCCCGGCGGAGAGGTCTGGAAGCTTGAGGAACAGCTCTTTTCGCTTGTTTTTCTCTGCAAACAGGTCTTGTCCGACAACCCTGTTTTCTTTATACTCAACTCATACACAACGGGACTTTCACCCGCTGTAATGGAATATCTGCTCGGCATACTGCTCAAAAAGGACTTTGGCGGCAGTGTGTCAAGCAACGAAATCGGTCTTTATGTCACCGACACGGGACTCATTCTGCCGTGCGGTTCGACTGCAATCTGGGAGAAGTAGTTAATGAATTTTATCTCGCTTGAGAATGTTATTTTTTCTTATACTGACGACGAAAATGAAAAGAGTGAAAAAAACGCTGTTGACGGCGTTTCGCTCGATATAAAAAAGGGTGAGTTTGTCGCTTTGCTCGGTCACAACGGATGTGGAAAATCCACAATAGCAAAGCACCTCAACGCAATGCTTTTGCCCGACAGCGGCAGAGTTCTGATTGACGGCGACGACACTTCCGACGAAGAAAAAACCTATGATATAAGAAAAAAGGTAGGTCTCGTGCTTCAGAATCCCGACAACCAGCTTGTTGCAAGCATTGTTGAGGAGGACGTTGCCTTCGGCCCAGAAAACCTCGGAATACCGCCGCAGGAAATCAGAGAGCGTGTTGACTACGCTCTAAAGGCAGTAGGTATGTATGAATACAGAGATCACGCGCCTTTCAAGCTTTCGGGCGGTCAGAAACAGAGAGTTGCAATTGCAGGAATCCTTGCAATGCTTCCCGAATGTATCGTGCTTGACGAGCCTACGGCAATGCTCGACCCGAACGGACGTGACGAAGTTCTTTCAACACTTCTCAAGCTCAATAAAGAGAAAAACATAACCGTTGTGCTCATCACTCACTATATGGACGAAGCTGTACTTGCCGACAGAGTTGTTGTAATGGACAGCGGAAAAATTCTCACGCAGGGAACACCCGACCAAGTTTTCTCCCAAGTAGAGCTTTTAAAAAAGCACAGACTTGACGTTCCGCAATCAACCGAGCTTGCAAACAAGCTTTATGGCTGCGGAGTAAAGATAGATAAAATGCCGCTTGATACCGAAGCGTGTGTAAAAATGCTTGAGGAGGTGCTGAAATGAGCAGCGTACTTGAGCTGAAAAATTTAAGCTTTGTCTACGGACAGAAAACTCCGTTTGAAAAGCGTGCAGTAGATAACGTAAGCCTTTCAATCGAAAAGGGCGAGTTTATCGGCATAATCGGTCACACAGGCTCGGGCAAGTCAACGCTTGTCCAGATGCTCAACGGGCTTATTCAGCCGACTGAGGGACAGGTTCTGCTTGACGGCGAGGACATATGGCAGAATCCCAAGGAGATACGCAAGGTTCGCTTCAAGGTCGGAATGGTCTTTCAGTACCCCGAATACCAGCTTTTTGAGGAAACCGTTTACAATGATATTGCTTTCGGCCCTACCAATATGGGTAAAACGGAGCAGGAAATTGATATGGCTGTAAAAAAAGCGGCAGAGTTTACCGACTTAAAGCCCGAGCTTCTGCAAAAATCTCCGTTTGATTTGTCGGGCGGCGAAAAACGCCGTGCCGCAATTGCAGGCGTAATCGCAATGGACCCCGAGGTGCTTGTGCTTGACGAGCCGACGGCAGGTCTTGACCCGATGGGACGTGACGTGCTCTTGTCGCAGATTGTGCAGTACCACAAAAAACGTAAGAATACGATTTTGCTCGTTTCACACAGTATGGAGGATATTGCAAGGGTAGCAGACAGAATAATAGTTATGAACGAATCTCACCTTGTTATGTTTGACAAAACAAGAGAGGTGTTTTCACACGGACGTGAGCTTGAAAAAATCGGGCTTCGTGTTCCGCAAATTACAAAAATTATGCTTGAGTTAAAGGAAAAAGGCTATGATGTACCCGACGGAATTTTAACCGTTGACGAGGCATTCTCCGCTGTTTCCTCACTTTTGAAAAAGGAGGGAAAAATATGGTAAGAGATGTAGCCTTCGGTCAGTATTTTCCGGGCAAAAGCGTGATTCACAAGCTCGACCCACGTGCAAAAATTCTTTTGTTGATAGGATTTCTTGTAATAATTTTCTGCACGTTCAATTACTTTTCACTTTTGCTTGTTACACTGTTTACCGCTTTGATGATTTTATCAAGCGGAGTACCTGCAAAATTCTACTTTAAAAGCCTTAAGGTAATCATTTTTATTTTAGTTATCACGTCTGTTCTGAACCTTTTTTACGGTACGGGCGAGCCTATATGGCAATGGGGAATTATCAAGCTGACTGTAAACGGAATAAACAGAGCTGTTTTTGTTACGGTAAGAATCATCTGTCTTATCCTTGCAAGCTCCTGCCTTACGTTTACAACCTCGCCCACAGAGCTTACAGACGCTATAGAGCGACTTATGAAGCCGCTCAACAAAATCCACTTTCCCGTCCACGAAATCGCAATGATGATGTCGCTTGCACTTCGTT
>CAZNUF010000099.1:0-5182 GCA_964576125.1 uncultured Ruminococcus sp.
GTATAAACATTTTTTGTTGTTAAGCTGATAATTTTTTGCACTAATATTACATTGCTTTTTTGGTGGAAAATAAAAATAATAATATTTTTAATTATTTTATTGAAATATAGTGAAAAATATTGTATAATTTTATATGCGTATATATTATTACTTGCGGATTATATATCGCATATTGCTTTTACGTTGGAAGCAATGCAAAATACTCACAAACTTTTTTGAAATTCGTGTCTGTTCAGGAAACGGGAGTGTAGAAAATCAGGAGTTTTAATGATTTATGTTGAAAACCTAAGGAAGGAATTTAAGAAAACTATCAAGGAACCCGGCTTAAAGGGAAGCCTGAAATCCTTTATTAGGCCGAAAAAGGAAATTGTTGCTGCGCTTATTGTAATGACAATCGGAGTGCTTATCCGGATTCGTGGAATAAAAGCATACGAATCGGCAGGAAGTTGATGTAATATGATAGACTTTATTTCTGAAAATTTCATACTTTGCATAACCGCAGTATATGTGCTGTTGGGAATGATAATGAGCGTAAAGCTGAAAAATTCCGATATGAAAATTGTTGACAAATACGGCAAAAGCTTTGCGGAAATTCCGTACCGTACAAGGCACAGAATTCTGCTTAAAGGGAAATGGATAAAGATTCAGTACGCAATTACTGTTGTGCTGATTTATGCAGTAATACTCGTAAGGCTTAACGATATTTTTTCGTTGCCTCCGGCAGTGCTGTTTGCACTTCCCGTTTCCTTTTTGCTGGCTTTTGTTTTCTTCGAGGGAATACTTTTTGTGTCGGCTTTTGTGCGAAAGCTGATTTCCGTAAACAGCGCCTCGCTCAATGTTATGTTCTCGTCAATAATTTTTATTTTAGCGGCACTTTGCTTTTATTTTACAACAAGGGAAAGTCTGAATTTCAATCAGTTTCTGTTGTCGCATATTTGTCTTGGCTGTTGCTATGTTATGATGCTTTTTGTACTGATTCTTGTGCTCAAAGAGGCTAACAGCGGTGAGAGTATGCTGACTTTCAGGAATATCTGGAAGTCGGCATTCCTGACAATAATGCTTTTTATTATTGTGTTGTCACTTATGTCCTACTGTTGTCTTTTGTATAACGCAAACGCTTTTGACGGTGTAAAATACGGATTGGCGGATATTTTTTACTATACCGTCATTACCTTTGCAACTGTCGGTTTCGGAGATATTGTGCCTGTTGCATTGTCGGCAAAGGCAGTGTCTGTCCTTACTGTTATTACAAGCATATTGTGCATCACCGTTCTGCTCAGCGAAATTGCAGGACTGAAAAAGAATCATAATGAAAAACTATAACTTAACATTTCATACTTTACTATCCGCTCTGATTTATACCTATTTAGATATTTTATACAAAAAGCGTTCGTAAACTTTGGCTTACGGACGCTTGTTTTGTTCTAAAAAGGCAATATATATTGATAGATTATTGATAAAATATAATCAATGCACTATATAATTTTTAGTGTATATCTATAAGAGGTGAGATTATGAAATTCAGAAAACCATTATCGTTATTGCTTTCTGCGGCAATGATTACGGGTATGGCTTCGTTTGCGGCTAACGCAGTTGTAACAAATAATCCCGACGTTTCGGCGGGCAGCTACTACAACGCAAGCTATCTCGAAACCTATGCAAACAGCGCATATAACGAAAAAGGTCTTGGCTCTGTCTACAGCAAGGGCTCAACTACATGGAAAACCTGGTCGCCTGAAGCTACAGACGTAAAGGTAAAGCTTTACAAAACAGGCTCCGACAGCGAATCAGGTGCAGGCGTAATCGGAACATATCCGCTTACGAAAAACAGCACCACCGGCGTTTGGTCAACAACGCTTACGGGCGACTACAAGGATGTTTACTACACATACCTTGTAACGGTAAACGGCTCAACAAACGAAACGCAGGACGTTTATTCAAAGGCAGTCGGCGTAAACGGCAACCGCTCAATGGTTGTTGACCTCGACTCAACCGACCCCGAGGGATGGGACAATGATAATCATGTTCTGTTTGACAGCGCAGCCGAGGCTGTTGTATGGGAAGTTCACGTGCGTGATTTCTCGGCATCAAGCACCTCGGGTGTAAGCGCAGAAAATCAGGGCAAGTACCTTGCTTTTGCCGAGGGCGGAACTACTCTTAATTCCGACACAAGCGCAAACGCTGTTTCAACAGGAATTGACTACCTCGTTGAGCAGGGAATCAACTGTGTTCAGCTTATGCCTGTTTACGACTTCCAGTCGGTTGACGAGTCAAAGGCAAGCTCTTCTTCAAACCGCAACTGGGGTTATGACCCGCAGAACTACAATGTTCCCGAGGGCTCATATTCTTCAAACGCATATAACGGCAACACAAGAATTACCGAGTTCAAGCAGATGATTCAGGCTCTCCACGACAGAGGAATCTCTGTTGTAATGGACGTTGTATATAACCATACATATACAACAGAAGGCTCGTGCTTCTCAAAGACAGTTCCGGACTACTACTACAGAAAAAAATCCTCAAGCGTATACTCGAACGGCTCAGGCTGCGGAAATGAAACCGCATCCGATAAGCTGATGTACAGAAAGTATATGATTGAGTCCCTTAAATATTGGGCAGAGGAATATCACATTGACGGTTTCCGTTTCGACCTTATGGGTATTCATGACATTACAACGATGAATACTATCCGCACCGAGCTTGACAATCTCTACGCTGACGGCTCGGGCAAGAAAATCCTTATGTACGGCGAGCCTTGGACAGGCGGAACCGTTGCAATTTCCGACGGTTGTTCGCAGGCAAAGGCTGCTTCGCTTGATGCAAGAGTAGGTATGTTCTGCGACAGCTACCGTGACGCTATCAAGGGCGACACAAACGGTACAGGCAAGGGTTATGTTCAGGGTACAACCTCTAAAACGTCAACTGTTGTAAGAGGCATACAGGGTAAGGGCTTCAAGGCAAAAGCTCCGTCACAGACGATTGCCTATGCCGACGCTCACGATAACCTGATTCTCTGGGATAAGATTATAAGGAGCAACAGCTCTTCGGCTTGGAATTCCACAGATGAAAAATTCAAAGGTCAGCTTAAAGAGGCTATGACGCTTATTATGACGTCACAGGGTATTCCGTTTATGACGGCAGGCTCGGAGTTCTGCCGCACAAAGCAGGGCGACCACAACAGCTACAAGTCAAGCGATTCAATCAATGCAATCGACTGGAGCAGAGTAAAGACCTACTCTGATGTTGCGGCATATTACAAGGGACTTCTTGAAATCAGAGAAAACTACACACCGATGAAGGGTAGCTCTTTCAGCACACCCACCTTCCAGTCAAACTCCGGCTATGTTGTAGCATATACATATTCGAACAGCAAATCCGACGAATGGGGCAAGGTTTGCGTAATTGTCAACAGCGGTACACAGGCATATTCAATTGACCTTGACGGCAGCGGCTGGACAGTTGTTGCAGACGGCAAAAATGCAGGTCTCAAGAGCCTCGGCACAGTATCGGGCAGCAGCTACTCAATTGGTGCAAAGAGCACAGCCGTTCTTGTAGAGAGCTCTACATTCTCGAGACTTAAAACAGCCGAAACGCAGTACGGAACGCTCACAATTAATCACGTTAATGATAAAGGTGAAGTTTTAAAGACTTCAACAGCAAAATACAGAGAAGGCTCAACCTACCGTGCACTTCCCGACAGCACAATTCTTTTTGATTATTCACTCAAGAGTACAGAGGGCACAACTTCGGGCAAAGTTGTAGGCGGAGAGAATTACAGCGTAACATTTGTTTACAGCTCAACCGGAATTGCATCAGGCTACCTTACAGTAAAATATGTAAACAGCAGCGGTACTGAAATCAAGGACGCAGCAAGCTATCACCTCAGAGCAGGCGACAGCTATGAAATTCCTGTTGCGGCTATTCAGGGCTATCAGCTTGATACTGACAAATATCCTGCTGAAAGCTATGGTACATTTGGCGGCAGTGACAAGACAATAACATTTACATACAAAGACCTTGAAAACACTTCTTCAACCGTTCACTACTACAATGCAAACAACTGGACAGACGTTCGCTGTTACGCTTACACTGACGGCGGCGACGAGCCAAACGGAAAGTGGGCAAGTGCAACAAAGATGACAAGCGAGGGCAATGGTTGGTTTGTCTGCACAGTACCTGCAATAAGCGCATATGTAATGTTCCACCCGACATCAGGCAGCGCTCAGGAACCCGGCTCGGGCGAACAGGGATACCCTGTTGCCGGCGAAGCATGGATTCAGAACAAGACGGTTACTTTCAGCAGTAAGGTAATCACAAGCCACATTGACGTTGCAACAGGACAGAAAATTGCCGCTGATGTTATTGACAATCAGGCGAAAACTACAAGCGAAAGCTCGTACACAACCTCTGCACTTTCGGGCAGAACAGATGTAATTACTCCGTCAAACGCGCAGGGCAAATACTCGGCAGGTATTGTAAATGTTGTTTATCTTTACACTTCTTCACAGCCGATTACAACTGCACCGCCTGCTACAACACAGCCTGCTACAACTGCACCGCCCTCCGGAAAAATACTAATCGGTGATGCAGATGATAACGGCGCTATCACGGTATCAGACGCATCGACAATACAGAAATATCGGGCAGATTTGGTTGTGTTCAGTGACAGACAGATTATTGCAGGCGATTGTGATGGCGACGGTACAGTAGGTATTAAAGACGCTACTCTTATTCAGAGGTACTGTGCAGAGTACAGTAACACAGGTAATGTCGGTAAATATGTAGGCGGAGTTGAGGAAACCACAGCTCCCGTAACGACTGAACCTGTTACTACTGCTCCGGAAACAACAGCACCTATTACAACTCAGCCGGCAACAGCACCGCCGACAACTGTACCCGCTCCCGAATCCTATACGGTTCAGTTCTCGAACTCACAGCGTTGGAGCGGCACAATATATTGCTATTACTGGACAGACGGTGAAGATGCACCGGTTGCATGGCCGGGAACTGAAATGACATTTGTCGAGAACAACGATTTCGGCGAAGCAATTTATTCGGTTGAAGTACCGTCAGACGCTGATTTTATTATCTTCAACAACAATGACAGCCAGACAGTTGATATTCCGTTTGACGGCACAGCACTGAATTTCTACGCAAAGTCGGAAATAGATGAAAGCTGGCA
>CAZNUF010000100.1:0-5172 GCA_964576125.1 uncultured Ruminococcus sp.
GTTACCTCTGTGTTTAATTTGAGGGTTTTGAGCGTATTGATTGTTGTCTGACAGTTATATCCTACGCCGCCGCACTCTACAACTGCGCTCGACGACGTTGTGTGAATTAACTTTCCTCTTACGGAATAGAGCATTTTTATATTCCTTTCCTGAACATTGCCTGCCGCAAATTCGAGCCTGCCGCCTGTGCGTGGCATATTGCAATTGCAAGGGCGTCGGCTGTATCGTCGGGCTTCGGCACTTCGTCAAGCTTTAAAAGTCTGCGCGTCATTTCCATAACCTGTGGTTTTTTTGCCTTGCCGTACCCTGTTACGGCTGTCTTAACCTGCAGCGGAGTGTACTCGAAAATCGGTATTTTCAGCTTTTGAGCCGCAAGGAGTGTTACTCCCCTTGCCTGTGCAACCTTGATTGCGGTTTTCTGATTCGTCTGAAAATACAGTCTTTCAATTGCAAGTGCGTCCGGACGGCAACGGTTGAGTATTTCATACAACTCGTCATAAATATATTCAAGCCTTTGGTTAAAGTCGGTATGAGCCTGCGTTTCAACAGAACCGTAGCCGAGAGCCTTGTATGTATTTGCTTTAAAGCTGATTGCTCCCCAACCGACTATTGCATAGCCGGGGTCAATTCCGAACACTACCAAAATTCTACCTCCGCAAATTTTTAAGGGTAAAATAACGCAATTTTAAATATTATAACACAAATAAGGGAAATAAGCAATATTTATCATAAACTGCGAATAAATTTCTCTTTAGTTTAAACTCTTGACACAAGCGGAAAATAATTGTATTATTTTTATTGTATATATTCTATCGGAAATGAGGTTACTTTTATGGAAAATACAAAAAAGACTATGGACAAAATCGTTGCCCTTTGCAAAGGCAGAGGCTTTGTATATCCGGGTTCTGAAATCTACGGCGGTCTTGCAAACACTTGGGATTACGGTCCGCTCGGTATGGCTCTTAAAAACAACATCAAGAATGCCTGGCTTAAAAAGTTCGTTCAGGAAAACAAGTACAACGTAGGTCTTGACTCTGCTATTCTTATGAATCCGCAGACCTGGGTTGCATCCGGTCACCTCGGCGGATTTTCCGATCCGCTTATGGATTGTAAGGAATGTAAAACACGTCACCGTGCCGACAACCTTATTGAGGATTTTGACGGTACAAACGTAGCCGGCTGGACTAATCAGCAGATGACGGACTACATCAAAGAAAAGGCTATACCCTGCCCCAACTGCGGCAAGCATAATTTTACAGACATTCGTCAGTTCAACCTTATGTTCAAGACTTTCCAGGGCGTTACCGAGGACAGCAAAAATGAAATTTACCTTCGTCCCGAAACTGCACAGGGCATTTTTGTAAACTTCTCTAACATTCAGAGAACAAGCCGCAAGAAGATTCCGTTCGGTGTTGCGCAGGTGGGCAAGAGCTTCAGAAACGAAATTACTCCAGGTAACTTCATCTTCCGTGTGCGTGAATTTGAGCAGATGGAGCTTGAATTCTTCTGCAAGCCGGGCACTGACCTTGAATGGTTTGAGTACTGGAGAGGCTTCTGCCGTGACTTCCTCTATTCACTCAACATCAAAGAAGAAAATCTCCGTCTGCGTGACCATTCACCCGAGGAGCTTTGCTTCTACTCAAAAGCTACTACCGACTTTGAGTACCTCTTCCCGTTCGGCTGGGGCGAACTCTGGGGTGTTGCCGACAGAACAGACTACGACCTTACACAGCACAGCAACACAAGCGGCAAGGCACTTGAATACTTTGACCAGACTACTAACGAGAAGTACATTCCGTATGTTATCGAACCGTCACTCGGCGTTGAACGTCTTTTCCTCGCCCTTGTTGTTGAAGCTTATGACGAAGAGGTTATCGATGAAAAAGACACAAGAGTTGTTATGCATTTTCATCCTGCACTTGCTCCGTTCAAGGCTGCTGTTCTTCCGTTGTCTAAAAAGCTCAACGAAAAAGCAGAGGAAGTTTATGAAATGCTTACCAAGGACTTTATGGTTGACTACGACGACGCAGGCTCAATCGGCAAGCGTTACAGACGTCAGGACGAAATCGGCACACCGTTCTGCATTACATACGACTTTGACTCAATTGAGGACGGCTGTGTGACTGTTCGTGACCGTGACACAATGCAGCAGGAAAGAGTTGCTATTGATAAGTTAAGCGAATACATTGCCGAAAAGATTAAATTCTGATAAAGAAATTTAAAAGATAAAGATTTGGCGGTTTTGCGAAGTGCAAAACCGCCTGTTTTTTTATTATTTGCTTACACAGACTTTTTTATTCTATTTTTTCCGTAAAGTCGAGGGCTATCCAGCCTGCTCCGCTTTTAAGCTTGCCCCATTTTTTTGCGCCCTTGCCTGTTTTTTCAGCAACGATTGTATATGCTCCGCCCTGCGGAATTGCACCGACAATTGCGTAGTCTGTTCCTGCACCCTTTCGAATATTCACGCCGTCAGATGGTGTAATTCTTACGATATAGCTTTTGAAACCTGATGATGTGCTTGAGCCTGTTGAGGCTGATTTATACTTTACGCCGAAATATGAACAGAGTCCTTTGCAGATTGCTTCACCGATATTCGTAATATTATTACGAATCCAGTCTGAACCTGTTTTTGTGTCGTGAAACTCGCACTCAACATAGACTGTGAGCGCTTTCGGGACGTTGATTTCATAAAGTCCTGTCTGATAGGTTATGCTGTCGGCTTTGCCGGGTGAGATTTTACCAAGTTCGTTTAAAACTGCCTGACAAGCATTTCTGCCGTTTGAATTAAGGCAGAAAATTCTTGTGCCGCCTGTCACCTGTCCGTTGTACGCATTTGTGTGTATCGGCATATGAATGTCGGCGTTAAAGCTGTCGGATTCATTACAGCGGTTCTGCATACTGTCGCCCGACTTGCCGACCTTCACTTCAAAGCCGCAGCGTTTGAGTGCTGTTGCCGTTGCCTTTGCGATTTTATCACACTGTGCCATTTCGTTTGTACTGCCGTTTGCATAAGTGTTGCCGTACTGGTTTGACGGGCTTAAATAAATTTTTTTAGCCACTTCTATCTTCCCCTTTTTCAATATTCATTACTGCCGCCGCTCCGCACGAAAGCGCAGAGATTGCAAGACCGATTAAGGCGTTTTTTACCACGTCACCATCGGCAAAATTTATTCCGCTGAAATACAGCGTCACATTAGTGATTACATAGCCGATTGCAGTCTGCAAAAATGTGCGCAGGGCACGGATAAGGCATTCTTTTGTAAAACATAAATTTAATTTTTTCATAATCTGATGTCCTTTCAATGTGCAATACCGCACACTACTATCATACGGTATTGCTCTGATTTTGTTCTTTTTCAAGGTCTGAAATGCGGTGGTCGGCTGTTTTCAGCTTATTTTCAATCACCGCTTCGTGCTGTTCAATAAGATATACACGCTCAATCAGGTTATTATGCTTGTCAACCTTTTTTTCGAGCTGTTCAATCCTGTAATTTGACAGCCTTGACGTTGTAAATATTCCTGCAAGTGTGCCGATTAATGTACCTGCAAACGAAACCAACGCCAGAATAATCTGTTCGCTCAATTTATCACCTCCACTTACATGGCAAAAAAAGAAAAAGTTGCATATTTTTATGCAACTTTTCAAAAAATTATATTTTATTTTTTATGAGCCACGAGGGCGTAGCTCACTACAATAATATTTTATCCTTTATTTAACAGAGGTTTGAGATACTGTCCTGTAAAGGATTTTTCGTTTTCTGCAACCTGTTCGGGTGTTCCGAGTGCTACGATTTCTCCGCCGTTATCTCCGCCCTCAGGGCCGAGGTCGATTATATAGTCGGCAGTCTTTATCAAATCAAGGTTATGCTCGATGACCACAACAGTATTTCCGCCCTCTACAAGCATCTGTAAAACATCAACAAGCCTGTGAACATCGGCAATATGAAGTCCTGTTGTCGGCTCGTCAAGAATATAAATCGTCTTGCCTGTACTGCGCTTTGAAAGCTCGGTTGCAAGCTTTACTCTCTGCGCTTCACCGCCCGAAAGCGTTGTTGCAGACTGTCCGAGCTTAACGTAGCCGAGTCCGACATCGAACAGGGTTTTCAGCTTTCTGTAGATTTTCGGAATGTTCGCAAAGAACTCCATTGCCTCCTCTACAGACATATCGAGAACATCGCTGATTGACTTGCCCTTGTACTTCACTTCAAGAGTTTCTCGGTTGTAGCGTTTGCCCTTGCAGACCTCGCAGGGAACGTAAACGTCGGAAAGAAAGTGCATTTCAATCTTGATGATTCCGTCACCCTGACAAGCCTCGCATCTGCCGCCTTTTACGTTAAAGGAAAATCGGCTCTGGTTAAAGCCGCGCATTTTGGCGTCCTGCGTTGAGGCAAACAACGCTCTTATTTCGGTAAACAAGCCCGTGTATGTTGCAGGATTTGAACGTGGAGTTCTGCCAATCGGACTCTGGTCGATTGCTATTACCTTGTCGAGGTTTTCAAGTCCCTTAATTTCCTTGTATTTGCCCGAAATTGTCTTTGCGCCGTTTAGTTCACGTGCAAGAGTTTTGTAGAGAATTTCGTTAATCAGGGAGCTTTTTCCCGAACCCGATACGCCTGTTACGCAGACAAGCTCACCGAGGGGGATTTTTACGTTGATATTTTTAAGGTTATTCTGTGCAGCACCCTTGACTTCAAGGAATTTTCCGTTGCCCTTTCTGCGCTTTTCGGGAACGGGCACACAGCGTTTTCCGCTTAAATACTGCCCTGTGATTGAATTATCGCAGGCTTTGATTTTTTCAACGTCACCTGTGCAGACAATCTCACCGCCGTGTATTCCTGCACCGGGACCTACGTCAACAATGCAGTCGGCGGCATACATTGTGTCCTCGTCGTGCTCAACAACAATAACTGTATTGCCGAGGTCACGCAGATGCTTGAGTGTATTCAACAGCTTTTCATTGTCACGCTGGTGAAGTCCGATGCTCGGCTCGTCGAGGATATATAGAACGCCCATAAGCGAGCTTCCTATCTGCGTTGCAAGCCTGATTCGCTGACTCTCACCGCCAGACAATGTGCCCGAGCTTCTTGAAAGAGTAAGGTAGCCAAGACCTACGCTTTTGAGGAAGTTGAGCCTTTCGATAATCTCCTTGATTATTTCCTTGGCAATAATCTG
>CAZNUF010000101.1:0-5095 GCA_964576125.1 uncultured Ruminococcus sp.
TCGAAAAAAGTATTGACAAAGCAAATTTTGAGGACTATAATATTGACAATAAAAATAAACCTGTGAACAAGAATAGTAGGATTTATCAAAACTTTCAGAGAGTCGGCGGGTGGTGTGAGCCGACAGCGGAGATTTACCCGAATGGACTTGTGAGGGCGGACCGAAAGCGTATGCAAGTAGTTTCCGACGGAGCCTGACCGTTACAGCAGGAGGCATATGTCAGTATGCTGTTTAAGCGGACGATTATCGTCAATTTGGGTGGTACCGCAGAAGTTGTTATTTCAGACTTTTGTCCCTTTGTGGGACAGAAGTCTTTTTTATTTGTGTGGCTTTGTAGCGGCGAACTGTGTTCGCCAAAAAGCCCCACACTATATTACTATTTCCGAAAGGTTGGTGTAAGGTTATGATTAAACCGTCTTATGACGAGGTTCTGAACCTCAAAGACAGCTACAGCGTAATTCCGATTTACAAGGAAATCTACGCAGACGTAGTAACTCCGATTACCCTGCTTCGAAAAATTGCAGGCATCTCGGACAAATATTTTCTGCTTGAAAGCATTGAGGGCGGTGAAAAGTGGGGCAGATACTCCTTTATCGGCTTTAACCCCAAGGCACATCTTGCCTACAAAAACGGCACGCTGACCATTACGGGCGAGGGCGAAAAAACGGTAAATACCGACAAGCCGTATGACGAGGTAAGGAAGTACCTTGCAAACTACAAAACGCCTAAATTCGACGACATTCCTCCCTTTACGGGCGGTCTTGTCGGCTACTACGGCTACGCTATGATTGCCTGTGCCGAGCCTGTTTTAAAGCTCAAGAGGGGAGATACAAACGATTTTGACTTAATGCTTTTTGACAAAATCATCGCCTACGACCATTTAAGCCAAAAGCTGACGGTCATTGTAAATATGAAAACCTACGACTGCGAACGTCAGTACAGACAGGCGCAGGACGACATAAACAAAATCATTTCAATAATAACGGACAACGCACCTCTGCCAAGGCTTGAAACCGACGAAAACGTCGAATTTACAAGCACCTACACAAAAGACGAATTCTGCAAAATGGTGGAGAAAACAAAGGAGTACATCTACGACGGCGACATCTTCCAATGCGTAGTTTCAAGGCGGTTTGAGGCCGACTACAAAGGCTCGCTGATTAACGCCTACCGAGTTCTCCGCACGACAAACCCCTCGCCGTATATGGTGTATATGTCGATTGACGGCGACGAGATTATAACCGCATCGCCCGAAACTCTTGTAAAGCTACAGAACGGCACGCTGACAACCTTCCCGATTGCAGGCTCACGTCCGAGGGGCAAGACAAAGCAGGAGGACGCTGCACTTGAAAACGAGCTTATTCACGATGAAAAGGAGCTTGCCGAGCATAATATGCTCGTTGACCTCGGCAGAAACGACATCGGCAAAATCGCAAAATTCAATTCTGTAAAGGTCACCGAGTACCAGAAAATTCTCCGCTTTTCAAAGATTATGCACATTTGCAGTGAGGTTGAGGGCGAAATCAAGGACGGTCTTGACGTATTCAGCGCAGTTGAAGCACTGCTCCCCGCAGGCACTCTTTCGGGTGCGCCGAAAATCAGAGCGTGTGAGATTATCGAGGAGCTTGAAAAAACTCCTCGAGGAGTTTACGGCGGTGCTGTTGGCTATATCGACTTCAACGGCAACCTCGACACCTGCATTGCAATAAGAATGGCGGTAAAGAAAAACAACAAGGTTTACGTTCAGGCAGGCGCAGGAATTGTTGCCGACAGCGTTCCCGAAAACGAATATCTTGAAACCTACAACAAGGCGCTTGCCGTTATGAACGCCGTCAAAAACGCAGGGGAGGTTTACGAGCTATGATACTTTTTATCGACAACTACGACAGCTTTACCTACAACCTTGTGCAGTTCTGCGGAAGCGTAAACCCTGACATAAAGGTTGTGCGCAACGATGAAATTACCGTTGAAGAAATCGAAAAGCTCAATCCCTCACACATTATCCTCTCACCGGGTCCCGGTTATCCGAAAAACGCAGGCGTGTGCGAGGACGTAATAAGAAAACTAAAAGGCAAGTTCCCGATTCTCGGCGTATGCCTGGGTCATCAGGCAATTTGCGAGGTTTTCGGCGCAGAAATCACCCACGCAAGAAAGCTTATGCACGGCAAAAAGAGCAACATAATTGTTGACAACAGTTGCAAAATTTTTGCGGATATGCCGAACGTGATTGAGGGCGCAAGATACCATTCGCTGATTGCAAACCGCAGTTCAATCCCCGAAGATTTAAGGGTAACGGCGCAGGACGAAACAGGCGAGGTTATGGGAGTAAAGCACAGAGATTACGAAATCTACGGACTGCAATTCCACCCCGAGTCAATTCTCACCTCACACGGTATGCAGATGATTAGGAATTTCTTGGAAAGGGTTTGATGATATGATTAAAGAGGCAATTTTAAAGGTAGTTTCGGGCAGTGACCTGACATATGACGAGTCAAAACAGGTTATGGAAGAAATGATGACGGGCACAGCCACTCAGGCGCAAATGGCGTCATTCCTCACGGCACTTCGAATAAAGGGCGAAACGATTGACGAAATCACAGCCTGCGCCGAGGTAATGAGGAGCAAGGCTCTCCACGTAAAGCACGACGCAGACGTTATGGACATTGTCGGCACAGGCGGTGACGGCACAGGCACGTTCAATGTTTCAACAACGGCGTCATTTGTAATAGCCGCTGCGGGAATCCCGGTTGCAAAGCACGGCAACCGCTCAATGTCGAGCAAGAGCGGCTCGGCTGACTGCCTTGAACAGCTCGGCGTGAACATTACAATCACACCCGAACAGAGCGAAAAGGTATTAAAGGAAACAAACCTCTGCTTTATGTTCGCTCAGGGCTACCACGCATCGATGCGTTTTGTCGGCCCCGTAAGACGTGAAATCGGAATAAGAAACATCTTCAACGTGCTCGGGCCTCTTACAAACCCTGCAAGCGCAAATCTTCAGATTACAGGCGTATATTCCGAATCACTCGTTGAGCCGATTGCAAGGGTATTTTCAAACCTCGGCGTAAAGAGGGGCTTTGTTTTCCACGGCAGTGACGGTATGGACGAGGTGACCGTAACAGGCGCAACAAAGGTATGCGAAATCAACAACGGCGAATTTAAAACCTATGAAATCACACCCGAGCAGTTCGGACTCGGCAGATACGAGATGCAGGAGCTTGTCGGCGGTGACGGCGCAGAGAACGCCGAAATCACCAAGAAGATTTTAAGCGGAGAACTAAATGGCGCAAAGCGTGACATTGCAGTGCTTAATTCGGCACTCGGACTGTACGCAGGCGGCAAGGCAGAGTCAATCGCAGACGGCGTAAAACTTGCACAGGAAATCATCGACAGCGGCAAGGCATACGACAAGATGATAGAGTTCGCAAAGGCTACAAACAACATTTAAACAATTGCACAGTTGAATTATTAATGTAGGGAACGACCCCTGTGTCGTTCCTATATAAAGTCAGATGTATTTTCGTTAGGAACGACACAGGGGTCATTCCCTACGGTGTTTATATTAGAAAGTGAATTATGATACTCGAAACTATTGCACAGGCTAACGTAAAAAGGTATAATGATATAAAAGCGCAAATTCCGCTTGAAAATGTAAAAAATCAGGCTCTTTCGCTGAATTGCGACACAAAATTTCCGTTTGAGCAGGCACTGAAAAAGGACGGAATGTCGTTTATCTGCGAGGTCAAAAAAGCCTCCCCCTCAAAGGGAATTATTGCAGAGGACTTTCCGTATGTCGAGATTGCAAAGGACTACGAAAGCTCGGGCGCATCGGCAATTTCGGTTCTGACCGAACCGCAGTGGTTCAAGGGCGAAAACGCATATCTTGAAGAAATTTCAAAAAATGTTTCAATCCCTCTGCTTCGCAAGGACTTCACAGTATGCGAATATCAGATTTATGAGGCAAAGCTGATAGGTGCGTCGGCGGTGCTGTTAATCTGCTCACTGCTCGACACCGACACAATCAGAGAGTGGATAAAGCTTTGCGACATGCTCGGACTTTCGGCACTCGTTGAGGCGCACACGGAAGACGAGATAAAGTCGGCAGTCAGCGCAGGCGCAAGGATAATCGGCGTAAACAACCGCAATTTGCGTGATTTTACGGTTGACATAACAAACTCAATCCGATTAAGAAACCTTGTTCCGAGCGAAATTCTCTTCGTTGCTGAAAGCGGAATCAAGACAAGAGCAGATGTTGCCGAGCTTGAAAATGCAGGCGTAAACGGCGTTTTAATCGGCGAAACGCTGATGAGGAGCAAGGACAAAAAGGCAATGCTCGACGAGCTTAAAGGCAAATAATTAAAGTGTGGAGTGTGAAGAGTGGAGTGTGGAGTTAAGGGTCGCTTCGCTCCAAATTAATAATAATGTGTATTTTTTGGAAAAGTTTGTGAATTGTGGTTGAATTGCTATGATACTTACGTTATGGCGAACACAGTTCACCGCTACAATAAAATTACATCTCTGCGGCAACGCCGCAATATAAATAAATTCGGGTTACGAAGTTTTTAATTATTACAACCTATCCGCTCGACCGAAACTCCACACTCCAAACTCCAAACTTCACACTACAAAATATAAAGGAGCATATAGAAATGTCAAAAGGAAAGTTTGGCGTACACGGCGGACAGTTCGTCCCCGAAACGCTGATGAATGCGATAAATGAATTTGAAGAAGCGTACAATCACTACAAGGACGACCCCGAATTTGTTTCGGAGCTTGATTTTCTTATGCGTGAGTACGCAGGCAGACCGTCACGTCTTTACTATGCGGAGAAGATGACAAAGGATTTGGGCGGTGCGAAAATCTACTTAAAGCGTGAGGACTTAAACCACACAGGCTCGCACAAGCTCAACAACTGCCTCGGTCAGTGTCTGCTTGCAAAGAAAATGGGCAAAACACGAGTAATCGCCGAAACAGGCGCAGGTCAGCACGGCGTTGCAACGGCAACGGTTGCGGCTCTGCTCGGACTTGAATGTGAAATCTTTATGGGCAAGGAGGACACAATCCGTCAGGCTCTCAACGTCTACAGAATGAAGCT
>CAZNUF010000102.1:0-3634 GCA_964576125.1 uncultured Ruminococcus sp.
TTAAAGGACAAGGAAGCAAGCGAGCTTAAGGCAACAACAATCGCAAAAGACGGTATCGCAATTATCGTAAACAAGGCTAACTCTTGCGAAGACCTCACTGTTGACCAGATTAAATCAATCTACACAGGCGAAACAACTGTTTGGAGTGACGTGATTAAATGAGATTGAAAACATTCAGAGAAAGGGCTATGCAGGGAGTTTTCTTCCTGACAGCCCTTGCGAGCATTGCCTCGGTTGCAATAATCTGTGTTTTCCTGTTTATTAACGGTGTGCCTGCTATGGCTGAAATCGGCTTCTTTGATTTTATAGGAGGTCAGAAGTGGGCGCCGACAAATGTTCCTGCAAGCTTCGGCATATTCGATATGATTGTTGCAAGCGTTTACGTTACGGCAGGAGCTATCGTAATCGGTGTTCCGATTGGTATTCTGACGGCAGTTTTCCTTGCAAGATTCTGCCCGAAGCCGCTGTATAAAATCTTAAAGCCTGCTACCGAATTGCTTGCAGGTATTCCCTCTATCGTTTACGGCTTCTTCGGACTTATGGTAGTAGTTCCGTTTATCCGTGACAACTTCGGCGGCTTCGGTTCAAGCTGGCTTGCGGCTTCAATCGTACTTGGCATTATGATTCTTCCGACTATCATCGGCGTTTCCGAGTCGGCAATAAGGGCAGTACCTGAAAGCTACTACGAGGGTGCGCTTGCACTCGGAGCTACAAAGGAAAGAAGCGTTTTCAAGACAATTCTTCCTGCATCAAAGTCTGGCGTACTTGCGGCTGTTGTCCTCGGAATAGGCAGAGCATTGGGCGAAACAATGGCTGTTGTGCTTATTGCAGGCAATCAGGTGCAGATTCCGACAAGGCTTACCGACGGACTTCGCACGCTGACTGCAAATATCGTGCTTGAAATGGGTTATTCAACAGGCTTGCACCGTCAGGCACTTATTGCAACAGGTGTTGTACTTTTTGTATTTATCCTGCTGATTACGCTTTCAATGCAGGCTATAAAGAGTAGGAGTGAAAAGCATGGCTGATATGAATAATACGGCGGTGATTGACGAGATTAAGCCGATTAACAAGGTGACCTTTAAACAGCGTATGATTTCGTACAAAAGAAAACCTCTCTCCCTTGTTATGCTTTTGCTGGTTGCTTTGGCGGCTGTGCTTTCTGCGGCGGCGCTTGTATTTATTATAGTATATGTGCTTGTCCGTGGAATACCCAACCTCACTCCCGAGCTTTTTGCACTTACATATAACAGCGACAACGTTTCGTGTATGCCGTCAATCATCAACACAATTGTGCTGACGCTGCTTACACTTTTAATAGCAGTTCCGTTCGGTATCGGTGCGGCAATTTATCTTGCCGAGTATGCCAAAAAGGGCAATAAGCTTGTAAAGGTTATCCGCACAATGGCTGAAACGCTCGCAGGTATTCCGTCAATAGTTTACGGACTTTTCGGTATGCTGTTCTTTGTATATGCGCTTAACTGGGGGTATTCTCTGCTTGCAGGTGCGTTTACCCTTGCTATTATGGTTTTGCCTACTATTATGCGTACGACCGAGGAGGCACTTCTCACCGTTCCCGACTCTTACCGAGAGGGTAGTTACGGCTTGGGTGCAGGAAAGCTGAGGACGATTGTAAGAATTATTCTGCCCAGCGCAATGCCGGGAATCCTTGCAGGCGTTATTCTTTCAGTCGGCAGAATCGTCGGCGAAACTGCGGCTTTGATTTACACCTACGGCTCTGCGACAGGCTATGCGACGGGACTGTTAAATTCAGGACGTTCGCTTGCCGTTCATATGTATGTCCTCACAAACGAGGGACTTCACACAGACCAGGCTTGGGGAACGGCTGTTGTTCTGCTTGTGCTTGTGTTCGGAATCAACACTCTTTCGGCATTTATAGCAAAGAAACTGGGGACTAAGAAAGGATAATCTTAACAGATGGATAAGTTTACTATAGATAATATGAATCTTTATTACGGCAAGTTTCACGCTCTTAAGGACGTGACTTTGCATATGCCGAAAAATAAGATTACTGCTTTTATCGGACCGTCGGGCTGCGGTAAGTCAACTCTGCTTAAGTCGCTCAACAGAATGAACGACCTTGTTGAGGGCTGTAAGATTACGGGCGACATAAGGCTTGACGGAGAGGATATTTACGGCGATATGGACATTAATGTGCTGCGCAAAAGGGTGGGTATGGTTTTTCAGAAGGCTAATCCGTTTCCTATGAGCGTGTATGACAATATCGCCTTCGGACCGAGAACTCACGGAATCAAGAAGAAAAGCGAGCTTGACCAAATTGTTGAGCAGTCGTTAAGAGATGCGGCAATCTGGGATGAGCTTAAGGACAGACTCAAAAAGAGTGCGCTCGGTCTTTCGGGCGGTCAGCAGCAGCGACTCTGTATTGCAAGAGCACTTGCAGTAAAGCCCGAGGTTCTGCTTATGGACGAGGCAACCTCTGCGCTTGACCCGATTTCTACGGGAAAGATTGAGGAGCTTTGTCTTAAGCTAAAGGACGACTATACAATCATTATGGTTACTCACAATATGCAGCAGGCGCTGCGTATCTCCGACAACACTGCGTTTTTCCTGCTCGGTGAAATGGTTGAGTACAACAGCACCGACGCTGTATTCTCATCTCCGCAGGATAAGCGTACTGAAGAATACATTACGGGAAGGTTCGGCTAATGAGAGAATACTTTGATACAGAACTTGCAAATCTTAACAATCAGCTTATCGGAATGGGTACTCTTGTTGAGAGTGCAATTAAAAATGCCGTTGAAATTATTGCAAATAACAGCGCAGAGCTTCTTGATAAGGCAAGAGAACAGGAGGAGCTTATTAACACCTCCGAAAGAAAAATTCAGAATCACTGCATAAGACTTTTGCTCCATCAGGCACCTGTTGCAAACGATTTGCGTAAGGTTTCTTCTGCACTTAAAATGATTACCGACCTTGAAAGAATCGGCGACCAGGCTATAGATATTGCCGAGGTTTCGCAGTACATCAAAAGCAGAAACACCGTTATTAACGTAACTCACATTGACGAAATGGCAAATCAGACTTCAAAAATGGTTACGCTTGCAATTGACGCATTTGTAAAGAAGGACTTTGACCTTGCAAAGACTGTCAGCAAAAGCGACGACGTTATTGACGAGCTGTTTGACAAGGTAAAGAAAGAAACGGTTGAGATAATTCAGCGTGACAAGGCGCTCGGCGAAGAGGCAATTGATTTGATGATGATTGCGAAGTACCTTGAAAGAATAGGTGACCACGCTGTCAACATTGCGGAATGGGTTGCGTTTTCAATTACGGGAAGCAGGGAGCTTTGAGTTTAATTCGGAATTCGTAATGCGTAATTCGGAATTAATTGCGTTGCAATTTATCAGTTATGGCGAACACAGTTCGTTTCTGCAATCATAACTTGACACTTAATTGTGATTTATATTATTTACATTTTGCGTGGCTGTGGTATAATATAGATAACAAAGCTAAACAGGAGTCAATAAAATGCTTATTTATATTGTTGAAGACGATACTGACATAAGGGAGCTTGAAACCTATGCGCTGAAAAACAGCGGATATGAGGTGCAGAGCTTTGCCGAGAGCAAAAGCTTTTTCAAGGCTTGTACTA
>CAZNUF010000102.1:3734-5083 GCA_964576125.1 uncultured Ruminococcus sp.
GCGACGGCTTCAATATTACTCACGGCTGTTTTTATGACAGCCGCTTTTTGGTTTGTGTTCTCAGAGCAGGAGTCGGCTGACCTTACAATGCTGGCGCAGACGATTGCGAAAACCTATGACATCGACAACGTAAAATCGCTTGAAGGTATAATTGCCGACGAAAACGTGCGAATTACGCTTATCGCACCCGACGGAAATGTGCTTTATGACAGCGAGAGCGATACTTTATCAATGCCCAATCATAACGACCGTCCTGAATTTAAGGAGGCGCTTGAAAGGGGAGTAGGCTCAAGCAGTCGAATGTCGTCAACGCTTAACAGCAATACATATTATTATGCGATAAAGACCGCTGACGGAAACATTTTGCGTGTGGCTAAAACCTACGGCAGCATTATTAGCGTATTTCTTAAAATTCTGCCCGTAATTGTCGTTATCGTTCTGATTGTTTTTGTAATCTGCATTGCGCTTTCAAGGCGTGCAACGAGAAAAATTATTGAGCCGATTGAAAAGATGTCGGAAAATCTTGAAAAGACACCCTATGAGGAGCTTGTTCCGCTTGCCGAAACAATCAACAATCAGCAAAAGGAAATCCGCAAGCAGATGCGCAAGCTACAGCTTGAAAAGGATAAAATAGATACGCTGATTCAGAATATGTCCGAGGGATTTATTCTGATTGATATGGATAAAAATGTACTTATGAGCAACCACTCTGCCGCAAAGCTTATCGGCGCAGACAAGGGTGAGGTTGCAGGAAAAAGCCTGCTTGCCTATTCCCGCAACGAAACGGTTATTGACTGCGTTGACAGTGCACTTGAGGGCGAGGGCAAAAGCGGAGATATGACGATAAACGGCAGAGTGCTCCAGATTATTACAAATCCTGTGTATTCTAACAACAAGCAAAACGGCGTTATCTGCATTATCATTGACGTTTCGGCAAAGAAAAAGGCGGAAAAAATGCGCCGTGAATTTACCGCAAATGTTACCCACGAGTTAAAAACTCCGCTGACTTCAATTTCGGGCTATGCCGAGATTATCGCAAGCGGTCTTGCACGTCCCGATGACGTTCAGGGGTTTGCGGGAAAAATTCACAAGGAGTCGGGCAGACTGCTTTCGCTAATCGGAGATATTATGAAGCTCTCCCAGCTTGACGAGAGCTTGTCCGAGGAGGAATTTGCTCCCGTTGACCTTTCGGGAGTAGCGTATGAGGTTGCCGAGGATTTGCGTTCAAATGCAGAAAAGCACGACGTTACAATTTCGGTTGAGGCAGAAAAGTCGGTTGTTAAAGGAAACCGCAATCAGCTTTACGAGCTTATCTACAACCTCTGCGACAATGCGATAAGATACAACCG
>CAZNUF010000103.1:0-5024 GCA_964576125.1 uncultured Ruminococcus sp.
AGTCAGTTCTCACACTCGTTGAAAATGCAGACGGAACACTCACACTTTCTTATGAACTCGTTTCATAGCCTGTAACAACTCCTACAGAAGCTACAGTAGCAACTGAAGCAACAACTGCAACAGAGGCTACAGAGGAAACGACCGCTACAGAGTCAACAACTGCTCCTGAAAAGTTTACACTTTCAAGAGTATATTTTGATAACTCTACAGCAAAGTATGAAGAGGTTTATATCTACGGATGGCAAGGCAGCGGTCTTGGTGAAAAAGCTCATTTAATGACACAAATTGAGGGAACAGATATTTGGTATTACGATTTTGCTACTCCTCTCAATGTTGGTGAAAAATGCTTCCTGTTTAAGAACACAAGTTCCACTTGGGATCAGCAGACAAATGACTTAACTGTTACTGACGGTATGAATTGCTACAAAGCAAATGCCGGCAAGAAAACAGGCGGCTCATGGTCTTATTACACAGAGAAGTAATCTTTACAAGATGAAAATCAGCTAAATAAATTTTCCCCGAACATACTCGATATGTTCGGGGATTTTTGTATCTTTTTATAGCGTGTTACTTGAAAAATATGGCAATTTGTGGTAATATATTATAAAATGCTGAATGATATTTTAAATAAATAAAAAATGAAATGAGAGTATTTATGGGTTTAGAAAGAATTTACTTTGAGCTTAAGAAAAGAGAAGATGACGAGTATTACGTTGAGCTTGCTCAAAAGGATGTATTGCTTGTCCCTGTCTTAACTGATATTATGCTTAATAATTCAAACTCGATGAGTATCTGGGCGCAAATGATTCTTGAAAAAATCAGTGAGAAAAATCCTCTAATTGTCTATCCCTACATAGGATATATTTCCGAATTAATTGACAGGAAAACAATTTTCAACAGCTGGAGTGTATGGAAGATAATCTCAAACCTACTTGTCTGTGATTATCAGAAATATTGGGATAGTATAAAGAGCAAATATTTTGATTCACTTAAGTCCGAACGTATCGCCGAATTTTCAATTGCGTGTGAATGTGCCTGCAAAATTATTTCAGCAAAACCTGATGAAGAAGAGCCGATTACCGATATATTGAAAGATATGGACAATCGGAACTTTTATATTAATGAAAACCTTTCTCCAAAATCAAGTGAGGTTGCGAAAAATAAAGCACAGGAAGTTTTAGACTTATTAAGCCAAAGCAAAGAAAATAAAGAATAAATCTATTTTTTTAAAAATAATAAAACGGTTGCGACATTGTATGACGCAAACGTTTGTTTTATTTTATGAAAGAAGAGTAAAGCGATTAACCGTTTTGCCGTTATGTTCAACAACGTCGATAAACATATCATAAGGTCTTGCCCAGAGCGTTTCTTTTCCGTCAACGCTCATATAAATTACCAGCTTTTCGCCTGTTTCACTGTGAGTTGAAACTCCAAGCACTTCATATTCTGTACCCTTGAAGTGGCGGTATCTTCCTTTCTGAACTTTCTTTAATTTTTCTGCATTCTTTTCTTTTTTTGTCGGCACATCGGCAATAACGGTTTTCACTTCACACTCTTCGTTAAAGTCCACTTTAAAACTGCCGTCGTTGACAACAAGAATCCTTGATGAATAGGGTTTAAGCGAAAGCTCACAGTAGCCGTTTACATCGATAACCTCGTTGTCGTTAAGAACATCGGTCAGCTTTGCATTACAGCCTGTGTTAAATCCGATTTTTTCATCGTGGTCGGTAAGGTTGAACGCAACAAAAACAGTCTGATTGTCAGTAAATCTTTTGTAAACGAGCTTTTCATTCATAATGTTCACATTGTCAAATTTGCCGTACTTGAGTGCATCAAGAGCAAGTCTGACTTTGCCGAGTTTTATGATGTGATTTAACAAATCGTAATTTGCATTTTCAATGTTGTTGAGGTCAAGACAGGGACGAAGCTCATAGTCGCTGTCTTGTGTACGCTTTCCCTCAATTCCGTACTCACTGCCGTAGTAAATCGACGGCACACCCGGCATTGTGTACATTAGTGTGTATACATTTTCAAGGTGATTTTTGTCCTTGAGGTCGCTTGCAATTCTGTTTACATCGTGATTGTCCACAAAATTGTAGGTGTAAATATTGCGGTAAATTCCGCCGTTTCCGAACTGTCTGTTGAGTGAGTGCGCAATTTCAAAGTAATTGTGATCGTTGTGACTTGAATAAATACCCTTGTAGCATTCGTAATTTGTTACGGAGTCAAGAAGATTATCGTTTGCCCATATGTTATAGTCGCCGTGTGTGATTTCGCCGTAAAGCCAGAAATCAGGCTTTTCTGACTTGCATACATTGCGAAGCTTTCTGAAAAATTCAAGGTCGATACAGTCGGCGGCGTCAAGCCTTAAGCCGTCAATATCAAACTCATCAATCCAGAATTTAACCGAGTCAAGCAGATAATTAACAACCTCGTCATTCTGAAGATTTAGCTTTACAAGTTCGTAGTGACCTGCCCAGCCCTCATACCAGAACGGATCGCCCTTCGGACTTCTTCTGTCAAAGCTCAGATTCTGAAACCAGTTGCAGTAACGTGAATTACCGAGATTCTGCTGAACGTCTTTAAAAGCAAAGAAATCTCTGCCGACGTGATTGAAAACGCCGTCAAGAATTACCTTGATTCCGTTTTCGTGTAGCGTGTTGCAAATTTTCTTAAAAGAATCATTATCGCCAAGACGGCAGTCAACCTTTCTGTAGTCGATAGTGTCATAGCCGTGACGTGAGCTTTCAAAAAGAGGATTGAACACAATCACGTTTACAGACATTTTTTTAAGATGTTCAATGCAGTCATAAATTTTGTCAAGCCTGTAAACAAGCTTCCCGTCATTATCCCTCGGTGCACCGCAGAATCCGAGAGGATAAATATTATAAATTATTGATTCGTTAATATAACCCATATTAAGTCACTCCCTTTACAAATTAACAATTATATTTTATCATAAATTTGTCTATTGTGCAATGATAAAAGTTGTGATATAATATTATTATGTTATGTCTATAAAAATTCGGAGGATAAATATGTTAAAAAAGCCTGAAAACAAAACAAGAAAAATATTAAGAATAACCCAGTGCATTCTTTTCCTTGCACAGATTCTCTTTTGTACATTCACATTTGTACAAATTCCGAGTCCCGACCCGTCAAAGGTCGGATTTTATGCAACTGTATTTGATATGTTCGGTTATCTTGGCGGTGAGTTCCCTGACACAGCGCAGAGTGTGGCGTTCAGCTCTGCTTTGCCGGTGTTCTTTATCTTTTTGGTAATACCGGTTGTCGGTTTCTTTTTCTGTGCTCTCGATAAGGAAAGAAATATGAAAAACATCGTTTCTATTATTTGCAGTTTGCTCGGTGTATTTTCAATCTTAACAATCATTTCTCTTAATTTCATCTCTTACGGCTCATTACTTGCTTTGCTTTTCTATATTTTAATCAGCTTTATTACAGCATTTGCAATGATGGCAAGGCTTGTAGACGATAACAATACAAAAAAATAATAAAAATAAGGACTGTTTCATTATGATAAGTGAAACAGTCCGTTTGTTTTATATTAGATTATGTTTATTTCATCTTGTTAGATAAACTATTATTTAATGCGTAATTCGGAATTAATGGTCGCTACGCTCCGAATTTGTAATAATGCGTGTTGTATGGAACTGTTTGTTTGATAAACCGATTTTGATATATAGGTGACGTTTCCTCTATAATCGTAGGGAACGACCCCTGTGTCGTTCCTAACTGTCGTTCATCTAACTTATGTAGGAACAACACAGGGGTTGTTCCCTACACTATAAAAATCAATGTTTACATATATATCAATTTAAAATTCGGGCATTAAACCTTTGGATTATTCCAACCTATCCACTCGACCGCAATTCCGCATTCCGAATTACGCATTCCGCATTAAAAATTATCGTTTGCCGTATTAACATAGCTTTTTTCTGAACTAATTTAATTGTCAGAACCATTAAAACTCGCTGAAAATCATATGTGCCTGTGCATTATCAAGTGCCAGCGGTTTGTCGTAGTCAACACGTTTTATCTGTCCGTAAAGCCTGCCGAAAACTACGGTTGTTTTATCCATAACAGCCGCCATAGGCTCGCCCTTAACCGTAAAAGGCTTGAACGTAATGTCCACTGCCGAAATTCCCGCCGTAAAGTACCATGGTCTGTCGAGCCTGCCGTTTGTACCCTTGACGTTAATCTGTGACAGCTTTTCGAGCTTTCCGTCAATAAAGAAACAATTTTCGTTGCCGTAACGGTTGTCACCGACTCTGCTTGCAAGGCAGAGTGAAAAGCGTTTACCGTCTAAAATGCAGTCTGCACTCAATCTCTGATAGTTATGCCTTCTCGGCTTTGAAAAACGTGTCCAGTCAAAGTAAGCTCTTGTGCTGTTTTCATTTAAAGAATATTCCAAACCGCCGACTCTGATAACTCCGCTTGCAATAAACTTCGGAACAAATCTTTTCAGGTAAAAATATTTTCTGTCACGCTCAAACGGAGCTAATTCGTTGAGGCTGTCACCGTTGACCTTTTTAAGAGTGATGTTGAAGTAAAGATTTTTAAGTCCGCCGAAGTCGATAAAATCGCATTTCAGAAATCTTCCGTCTGTTGTGTTCGTAAGCTGTAGCTGAATACGCTTGTCTGTGTAAAGCAGCTCGCCCTTATTGCCCGACTCAGGAAGTTCATTTTTGAATAAAACAAATTTCTTAATAACGCAGTCGCTGATTACACCGCCTCTTTTAAGGTCGGCAACGGCAATTTTTATTGCAAACTCCATTCCGTAATTCTCAACCGAGAGATAAAGCGATACCTCGCCGTTGTTGATAAAGTAGCAGTCGCTTTCACCGTGCTTTCCCGAGGTTTTGCTCTTATCGCAGTTGTATTCAAAAACAGATTGCCTGGCCCAGCCTGCATTTAAAACCTCACCGTTTTCCTCAAAAACAGCACAATTTTCTTTGATTTCACGCTGCAAAATACTTCACTCCGTTTCGAAAATCCAAAATATT
>CAZNUF010000104.1:0-1999 GCA_964576125.1 uncultured Ruminococcus sp.
GCAAGAGAGCAATTGACTTTCTCGTTGAAAATTCGGGCAGCAGAGTAAACCTTGAGGTTGACTTCTTCGGAGGAGAGCCTTTGATGAACTTTGACGTTGTAAAGCAGATTGTCGCTTACGCAAGGAGCATTGAAAAGGAAAAGAACAAGAACTTCCGCTTTACTCTTACAACTAACGGAATGCTCGTTGACGATGACGTAATAGAATTTGCCAACAAGGAATGTCACAATGTAGTATTAAGCCTTGACGGCAGAAAAGAGATTCACGATAATCTACGCAAAACGGTCAACGGTAAGGGAAGCTATGATATAATCGTTCCGAAATTTCAGGATTTTGTCAAAAAGAGAGGAAACAAAGGCTACTACGTTCGTGGTACATACACACACAACAACACCGACTTTACAAACGATATTTTCCATATGGCTGATCTCGGCTTTACCGAGCTTTCGATGGAGCCTGTCGTCTGCGCCCCTGATGACCCATATGCTTTAACATACGATGATTTACCTGTGCTTTTTGAACAGTATGAGATTCTTGCAAAGGATATGTTAAGACGAGAAAAAGAGGGTAAACCGATAACCTTCTATCACTATATGATTGATTTAACAGGCGGCCCATGCATTTATAAGCGCATTTCGGGATGCGGCTCGGGTACGGAATATATGGCTGTAACCCCTTGGGGAGAGCTTTACCCGTGCCACCAGTTTGTAGGCGACCCGAAATACAGCCTCGGTAATATCTACGACGGTGTTACAAATACCGAAATTCAAAATGAATTCAAGCTCTGCAACGCATACGCAAGAGAGGATTGCAAGAATTGTTGGGCAAAGCTTTATTGCAGCGGCGGCTGTGCGGCAAATGCATACCACGCAACAGGCTCAATAAACGGAATCTATGAATACGGATGTGAGCTGTTTAAAAAGCGAATGGAATGTGCAATTATGATGAAGGTTGCACAGGCTGAAGAATAAACATTAATCGGTAGGCGTTAATTCCTGCCGATTTTTTATATGAATATTCTCATAATATTAGCTGTTATCAGACAAAGTATTATTCCGATTAAGGTTGGGAGCAGGGCAGAAACGAGAGTCCACTTCAGACTTCCAGTTTCTTTTTTTATAGTAAGGCAAGTCGTTGAACAAGGAAAGTGCATTACGCACATAATCATTGTGCAGACAGCTGTGATAACAGTCCAGCCGTTTGCCGAGAATAATTCAAGTAGTTGTTCATAACTTGTGTAGTCAACCAAAGTTCCGCTTGCCATATATGACATAATAATTATCGGGATAACGGTTTCATTTGCAGGAAAGCCGAGTATAAACGCCATAACTATCACACCATCAAGTCCGATAAGCTGCCCAAACGGGTCAAGAAAATCGGTGCAATATGAAAGAATTGAAGCGTTACCGATATAAATATTTGCAGTAAGCCATATAACGGCTCCTGCAGGTGCGGCTACTATAACAGCTCTGCCGAGTACAAACAGCGTTCTGTCAAGCATTGAACGCACAATAGTCTTTAAAATCTGCGGCTTACGGTAGGGAGGAAGCTCCAACGCAAACCCCGAAGGCTCTCCTTTTGCTATAGTCAGCGACAAAAGCTTTGAAATAAGAAGTGTAAAGAGTACGCACAGTACGATTATCCCAAGCAATATTGCCGCAACTTCAATTGATGACACAATACCAAAGGCACTTCCCGCAAAAAACATCATAATAATTGCAATCAAGGTAGGAAATCTTCCATTGCACGGCATAAAATTGTTTGTGAGGATTGCAATAAGCCTTTCCTGCGGAGATTCAATAATTCTGCAACCCGTAACTCCGCAGGCATTACAACCGATTCCCATAGCCATGGTAAGGCTTTGCTTGCCGTGTGCGCCGCATTTTGCAAAGAATTTGTCAAGATTAAACGCAATTCTCGGAAGATAACCCGAATCCTCAATAATAGAAAAAAGAGGGAAGAAGATTGCCATTGGCGGCAGCATTACAGAAACAACCCA
>CAZNUF010000104.1:2099-5014 GCA_964576125.1 uncultured Ruminococcus sp.
AGGATACAGTCTGCTTACAAATCTCCTTTGACTTATCCGCAAGTATTTCAGTGTTTTGTTTGTGATTTTCCGTATTCAATACATCTATATTCGTATAATTTCTTTCTACTCTAAAGCACTTTCTTTTACCTGTACAAATATCATAAATTGTGTCTTTAAGCTCATTGATTCCGCCTTTTCTTGTTGCACAGGTGCATATAACAGGTATTCCCAGATTCAGCGACAGTTCATCAATGTCAATTATTATCCCGTTTTTTTCGGCTTCATCACAAAGATTAAGACATAAAACAGCGTTTTTCTGTAGTGAAAGGACTTGCAGAGCGAAAGATAAATTTCTTTCGATAACGGTTGCATCTGTAACAATTACAACACAATCGGAATTTTCATTTGCAAGAAATTCCCTTGTAACTGTCTCTTCCTCGGAAAAATCAATCATTGAGTATGTTCCGGGCAAGTCGGTAAACAAAAATGATTTATCCTTAATTTTTACCGTTCCCGACGAACATTCAACAGTTTTACCTGTCCAGTTTCCCGTATGCTGATTCAGTCCCGTAAGAGCATTGAAAATTGTACTTTTTCCGACATTTGGATTCCCTGCCAAAGCTACTTTGAAATCTGCTTTTACGGCGGTTTTTTCGCTCTTTTCAGTTACAGACGAATTTCGTGCAAACAAATAAAAACCTCCTGTCTATTTTATAGGAGTTACTGTAATATATTTACTGTCTTTATTTCTTAAAGCTATAACAGCGTTTTTTACAAGATAAGCTGTAGGATCGCCAAACGGACTTCTGTAAAGCGGCGTTATTACGGTATCTTTGAGTATACCCATATCATAAATTCTGTTTATAAGACAATCCTTGCATTCTATCGAAGAAATAACTGCGCTATGCTCCAAAGGCAGATTATCAAGCGTATATTTATCTTTCATCATTCTTCACCGATTTCAACTTTTTGTAATATACTATTCCGAGTTTATATTTATGTTAATTGTTTTACTTTACCAAGGCGGAAATATGGTGTATAATTAAGGTAATAAAATTTAAGACATCCCGTATATTTATTAAATAGGGGTGTTGTTATGAAAATAAAAAAGTTTATTTTTCCCTGTGTATGCTTTGCTTTGCTGTCTGCATTTGTCTTATTAATGATTTCTGCGGTGTTAAATATAAAGGTTTCGGTTTCTTCCGAAAGCGTAAAATCAATGCCGACTATTGTAATTGACGCCGGTCACGGCGGAGAAGACGGGGGAGCAGTCAGCGAAAGCGGAATGCTTGAAAAAGACATCAACCTTTCAATCGCAAACGACACCTCTGCGCTGTTTTATCTGCTCGGATTTGACGTTGCACAAACGAGAAAAACCGACATAGCTCTTGATAACGGGGAAGATACAATACGCAAACGCAAGGTTTCGGATATGAAGAAAAGGCTTGAAATATTTAATTCATCAAAAGAAAATACAATAATCAGTATTCACCAGAATAAATTTTCAGAGAGCAAATATCACGGGACGCAGATTTTTTATTCTCCTAATAATCCGAAAAGCAAACAGCTTGCAGACAGCATAAAATACTCCGTTAAAAGCCTTTTGCAGCCCGATAACGAGCGTGAATGTAAAAAAGCAGACAGCGGAATATATCTTTTAAAAAATACAAATAATCCTGCTGTTATCGTTGAGTGCGGATTTATTTCAAATGGGGAAGAATGTAAAAATCTTCTTGACTCTCAATATCAAAAACAAATGGCTTATTCGATAACAGCAGGGTTTTTAAGTTATTACAATACAAACTGAGAGGAAGTGTAAAAATGGCTTCAAAAATTAAAAGCGTTTATATTTGTTCGGAATGCGGCTATGAATCACCCAAATGGTATGGAAAATGTCCGTCCTGTGGTGAATGGAACACAATGAATGAAGAGATTAAGGATACTTCAAAAAGCGTTTCTGTTTCCAAAACACGCTCCTATTCAACGTATTCAAAACCCGATTCCATAAATGAGATTTCAACCGAGGACGAACACCGATACGATACTGGAAGCAAAGAGCTTAACCGTGTGCTCGGAGGCGGAATTGTAAAGGGAAGTCTTATCCTTCTCGGAGGTGACCCGGGAATAGGCAAGTCAACTGTACTGATGCAGATTTGCCAATATATGGGTGATACGCTCAAAATTCTCTATGTTTCGGGCGAGGAATCAAAGCGTCAGCTTAAGCTTCGAGCAATTCGCCTCGGCGTTAATTCACCCAATCTCTATGTGATGACTGAAACCGACGTTGAAATAGTCTGCGAACAGATAAAAGCCGTAAAACCCGACCTTGTTATGATTGACTCAATCCAGACTATGAATCTATCAGAGTTGAGTTCGTCAACAGGAAGTGTTACGCAGGTCAGAGAATGTACAAATATGCTGATGCGAACTGCAAAAGGCTGTGATATTCCTATGTTCATTGTCGGTCACGTGAACAAGGAAGGCTCAATTGCAGGGCCGAAGGTGCTTGAACATATTGTAGATACCGTTCTGCACTTTGAGGGCGACAAGCAGATGAGCTGTAGAATTTTGCGTGCAGTAAAGAACCGTTACGGCTCAACAAATGAGATAGGCGTTTTTGAAATGACGGATAAGGGATTGCAGGAGGTTGAAAACCCATCTGTAATGCTCCTATCCGGCAGGCCAAAGAATGTTTCGGGAACCTGCGTAACGTGCACTATCGAGGGTTCAAGACCTATTCTTGCAGAAACTCAAGGCCTTGCAACGCAGAGCGGCTACGGCAATCCACGCAGAATGTCAACAGGCTTTGACTATAACAGACTTTCGCTTTTGCTGGCAGTGCTTGAAAAGCGTGCAGGATATTACTTTTCAAATTTTGATACGTATATTAATATTGTCGGAGGACTTCGTGTTGATGAGCCTGCAATAGATTT
>CAZNUF010000105.1:0-4973 GCA_964576125.1 uncultured Ruminococcus sp.
ACTACTATGTAACACGTCCAGGCGATTCGCTGTGGACAATTGCGCAGAAAAACAATACCACTGTTCAGCGATTAACAGAGCTTAACAGGCTGAATAATCCGAACGTGATTTACCCCGGTCAGCTTATAAAAGTAAGATAAACAGCATAAAACTTCGGGCGACTGAAATTACAGCCGCCCGAAGTTTTATTTATTTTTCTTGTGTTTAGTGAGGTACTCTTCTATCTCTATTCTGTCGAGGTCGTCTAAGTCGTCACAGCCTGCAAGGTATTCGTTGTGGTGGCGTACCTCGTGGTGCAATATGCGTACAAGCTGTTTGTACAAATCGTCACGGCTAAGGTGACCGTACACTCGGTTTATTGAGCCGTAGTAAAAGACGATTGCGTTGCCGAGTGAGTTGCGTATGTATTCGCCGAGAATGAACAAGTCATTGTGCAGTGCCTTCGGGTGTACTTTTAGCTGTGGAAGAAGTGAAATTCCTCCATTTAAATCCCGGTACAGCTCATAGGGCATTGAATCGGCTATTTCATCGAGCATTTGAGCACATTCTTCAAACTCTATCATATTTCGCCATAAGAATTAAAACATTAATAATCAAGGTAATCCTTGAGTTTTCTGCTTCTTGACGGGTGGCGAAGCTTACGCAGTGCCTTTGCCTCAATCTGACGGATACGCTCACGGGTTACGTTGAACTCCTTGCCAACCTCTTCAAGAGTGCGGCTTCTGCCGTCCTCAAGTCCGAAACGAAGTCTTAAAACCTTTTCCTCACGTGGAGTAAGAGTTGAAAGCACGTCGGAAAGCTGTTCACGCAGTAATGTATGTGAAGCGGCGTCGGCAGGTGCAGGTGCTTCGTTGTCGGGGATAAAGTCGCCGAGGTGACTGTCCTCTTCCTCACCGATTGGCGTTTCAAGGGACACAGGCTCCTGTGCAACACGCATAATCTCACGCACCTTATCAACGGGCATATCAATTTCAGCCGCAATTTCATCTGCTGACGGCTCGTGACCGTTCTGGTGCAGGAGCTGGCTCTGTACCTTTTTTACCTTATTGATTGTTTCTACCATATGAACAGGGATTCGGATTGTACGAGCCTGATCGGCAATCGCACGAGTGATAGCCTGTCTTATCCACCATGTTGCATAGGTTGAAAACTTAAAGCCTTTTGTGTAGTCGAACTTCTCAACTGCCTTGATAAGTCCAAGGTTACCCTCCTGAATAAGGTCGAGGAACTGCATTCCACGTCCGAGGTAACGCTTTGCAATGCTGACAACAAGACGAAGGTTAGCTTCTGACAAACGCTGTTTAGCCTTAACGTCGCCGTCGGCAATTCTTATTGCAAGCTCAATTTCCTCTTCCGATGTAAGAAGCGGAACTCGTCCGATTTCTTTAAGATAAACCTTAACGGGGTCATCATTTATAACGCCGGGTTCGGGTGCAGAGGCAGCAGAATCATCGCCCTTGTTTTCGTCAAAGCTAAGGTCGATGTCATCAATTTTAATGTCACCGATGTCCTCAACAATTTCAATTCCCTGCGTTTCAATTGTGTCATAGAGCTTTTCAAGCTGTTCAGGCTCAAAATCAATCTCTCCGATTGCATCAAGAATGTCCTGATTTGTGAGCTGTCCTTTCTGCTTTCCGAGGTCGATAAGCTCCTTTACGATTGTTTTTTTATCCTGTGCAGGCATAACTCCACTTTCCTTTCCTACTGCTTGTTTTTCCTTATCCTATTGAGGTAGTCGTTGAGCTGCTGCGGCGACATTGAGGCAACATCGTCGCTTGACGGCTTCTGACTTTCCTCTCTGATGACTTTTATATACTCCATCATTGCCGAATGGGTTGAGGCAGCCTTTACGGACTGTGACAAAAGCTGATATAGCTTTGACGCTTCGTCCTGCGTAAAATCGGCTGCTATGTTCGTAAGCGGCTCATATCCGCTTTGGATTCTGTTAAGAAAATACTCGTAATAGCGCCTGATAAGCGAGTTCTGAAACTGCTCGGGTTTTAATTTTGATGAGATTTCCTCTGCCGAATCGGGGTTATTTATCAGATACACCACAAGCGCCTCCTCGGCACTTGAGCTCCTTGGCTTTTTGTAGTGTTCTGTGTTTATTTTGTCGTTTCTGCCGCTTAAATCCGTCTGGATTTTACGGACTTCTTTTTTAGTGTTTTCACGGTATCTGCTTTTTGAAATATTCATAATCTGGTGATTAAAAGCGTTTTTGTCAATTCCGAACTCGGAACAGATTTTGGACGAATAAACGTCACGCTCAATCGGACTTGATATTTCGGCAATCACCTTTGAAGCCGCTTCAAGGTATGCAACCTTGCCGTCTGTCGTTTCAACATTGTGAATCTGTTTCAGCTTTTGCAGGCGGTATTCAACGTCGTTGCCGCTTTTTTCAATTACTGCTTTAAAAGCCGCAGGTCCGTCTGCACCGTGAGAGCGTATGAACTCGTCGGGATCCTTTCCGTTGGGGATTGTCAGAACTCTTATGAGAAGTCCTGCATTACGCAAAATCGGAATTGCTCTTGATGTAGCCTTTTGTCCTGCTTCGTCGGCATCGTAGCAGATTATAACTTCGTCGGCGTAGCGTTTCATAAGCACAGCCTGCTCGCTTGTGAGAGCCGTTCCAAGGGTGGCAACGGCATTTGTAAAACCAGCCTGATTTACGGAGATTACGTCCATATATCCCTCACAGAGAATCAGCGTTCGGCTCCCCGAGTTTTTTGCGTTATTCAGAGAAAACAGGTTTGCACTCTTTTTGAAAACAGGTGTATCCGAGGTATTGAGATATTTCGGCTTTTCGTCAGTCATAATTCTTCCGCCAAAGGCGATTACGTTGCCACGAATGTCAATAATCGGGAACATCACCCTGTTTGTAAAACGGTCGTAAATTCCGTTGCCGTTTTTACGTTTTACTGCAAGATTTGCCGCCAAAAGCTCGTTGTCCTTAAAGCCCTTTGAACGAAGGTGGTTGCAAAGAGAGGTCCAATCATCATCGGCAAAGCCGAGTCCGAAGTGACGGATTGTGCGGTCTGAAAGCGCCCTTGAATGAAAATAGTCAAGTCCCGACTTTCCTTTGGGCGAGCATAGAACGGAATAGTAGTAACGAGCCGCCTCACGGTTTGCCTCAAACACACGTGTGCGCAGCTTGCTCATACTGTCGTCATAAGAGTTTTCGGGCATCTCCATTCCTGCACGCTGTGCAAGGAACTTTACCGCATCAACGTAATCGAGGTTTTCAATCTTCATTATAAACGTGATTACGTCGCCGCCGACTCCGCATCCAAAGCAGTAAAACGAACCGTTTTCGGTGTAAACATTAAAAGAAGGAGTTTTTTCGCCGTGAAACGGGCAAAGTCCGACCATATTTCGCCCACGCCGTTTCAGGCTGACATAAGAGGAAACAATTTCCGTTATGTCGTTTCGCATTTTCAGCTCCTGCAAAAATGATTCAGGAAATGCCACAAAACCCCTCCTTTCTGTTTTCCTATTATCTTTTTACGCTTTTATTTCAAATATTCCTTTTTATTTCGAGAATTAAAAACGGAATTTATTTATAAATCGGTATCCCGACCGTTAAATTGATATTTAGGTGACGTTTCGGGACGTCAAGGATGCCGTCCCCTACGGCGACAAAGGAAACATTTTAATTACAGGCCGTAGGGACACGGCGTGCTAAATTATTTTTATCTTCCAAAATCAAAATTAAAAAATCAAAATCAATCGGAAATATTGTTCTGTAGTTTTGCCGCTTTTAGGGTGTTTTTCATAAGCTTTGCGATTGTCATCGGACCTACGCCGCCGGGTACGGGAGTGATAAATGAGCATTTGTCCTTTACGTTTTCAAAATCAACGTCACCGCAGAGCTTACCGTTTTCATCTCTGTCCATTCCGACGTCGATTACTACTGCTCCCTCTTTTACCATATCAGCAGTAACAAACTTCGGTTTTCCGACTGCGGCTACTAAAATATCAGCCTGTGAGCATACTTCGGCAAGGTTCTTTGTTCTGCTGTGGCAGATTGTTACCGTTCCGTTTTCGTGGAGCAAGAGCATAGCCATTGGTTTGCCGACTATATTACTTCTGCCTATTACTACGCAGTTTCTGCCGCTCACGGGTATATCATAGGAATGGAGCATTTCCATTACACCTGCGGGTGTGCAGGGCAGAAAATCATACTCGCCGAGCATTATCTTGCCCACATTTACTGCGTGAAATGCATCAACGTCCTTTTCGGGGTTAATTGCTTCGATTACTGCCTTGTCGTCAAGGTGCTTTGGAAGCGGAAGCTGAACGAGAATACCGTTGATGTCAGGCTTTTCATTGAGCGTTTTAACAAGTGAAAGTAATTCCTCCTGTGTTGTCTGCTCAGGAAGTGCGTACTCCTCAGACTTAAAGCCTACAGCCTCGCACGCCTTTTTCTTGTTGTTTACATAAACCCTTGACGCTGAATCGTTGCCTACGATTACCACCGCAAGTCCGGGTGTTACGCCGTGCTTTTCCTTAAGCTCAAGCGTTTGATTTTTTACTTCTTCCTTTACCTGTGCCGATACCTTTTTTCCGTCTATAATCTGCATAGAAAGAATCCTCCTTTTTTCTGTTTAAAATTAACATTACGAGTCCCGTAACAAAAATTGCAAATGACAAAACCTGTGATACTCTTATGTCCATTCCGAAAATTTGGAACGGAAGATAAAGGCTGTCTGTTCTTAATCCCTCTACAAACATTCTTTCAAAGCCGTACCATACAAGGTATGAAAAGAAAATCTGTCCCGAGTATCTTTGTCTGTATTTTCCGTAGAAGTGGAGCAGTGCAAAGCCGAGCAGACACCAGAGCGATTCGTAGAGAAAGCAAGGGTGGACGCCGACCATATCGGTACCCTCGCTGACCATTCGCCACGGAAGATTTGTAGGAGTACCGAAAGCCTCCTGATTCATAAAGTTGCCCCATCTTCCTATTCCCTGTCCGA
>CAZNUF010000106.1:0-4950 GCA_964576125.1 uncultured Ruminococcus sp.
TCTCTACGGTGACGTAGATCAGGACGGTAAGATCACAATTCAGGATGCTACAGAAATCCAGAAATTAGGTCTTGGCATTGGTGCAACTGAAGGTTCACTTGCAAGTGTTCTTGCTGATGTAAACGGCGACGGCAGAGTTTCAATTCTCGACGTTACATACGTTCAGAAGTATCTCTGCGGCGGCTACAGCAACACAGGCAGAGTTGGCACAGCTCTTGAAGTAGTTGGCTGATTAAAACCTTAAAAAGCTAATTTAAAGCCTCACTTCGGTGGGGCTTTTTGTTTTGCTTTTAATTAGTAAAAAGAGGTTTTTTCTTCAAATTTCGACTTTCCTCTGTACAATACGGGGAGATTTGTGGTAAAATAAAAAGGTATAAAGAGAGGGGATGAGCTGACTTGATTATTCACGATATTTCACGGGATACTATCAATACACCTGTATATGACGGTGATCCCGAAACAAAAGCTGAAAGGATAAAAAGCATCGACAACGGAGACGGATATAATCTGACTGAAATTTCAATGTCTGTTCATTCGGGAACTCATATTGACGCTCCGCTCCATTTTTATGATGAAGGAAGTTCAATTGACAATATAAGGTTGAATACCTTTTTCGGGAAATGCACCGTTATTTCTGTCAGCGGTATTTTAACAGGCGAAGATATGGAACGTCTGTTGCCGTATTGCAAACGACGTGTACTTTTTCACGGTGAAGGCAAAACCTTTATTTCACATTCAGCCGCTATTGTCCTTGCCGAAAGCCGGGTAGTGCTTGTCGGAACAGACGCACTGTCAATTGCACCATCGTTTGATGAAGAAAGAACTCACCGTGAGCTTGCCCGTGCCGGAATTGTGATTCTCGAAAATCTGAATCTTTCTGCTATAGATGACGGAGAGTACGATTTGTGCGCATTTCCGATAAAGCTTGGCGGACTCGAGGCGGCTCCGTGCAGAGCAATTATTCTTGAACAGGAGAAAGGACTTAACTGATTTATTATGATTAAAATTGCTGTTTTTGACCTTGACGGTACTCTTGTAAATTCACTCACCGACCTTGCGCAAAGTGTTAATAAAGGACTGAAAAAGGCAGGTCTTGAACAAAAGCCTGTTGAAAATTACAACCGCTATGTCGGTAACGGCAGAGAGGTTATGATTAAACGTGCAATGGGCAGCTTTGCCGATGATGAAGAAAAGCTAAAAATAGTGCGTGAAACCTTTAACTGCGAGTACAAAATACATTGTAACGACAATACCTGTGCATATGACGGCTGTGCCGAAATGCTCAAAAGGCTTGATGAAAGCGGAATCATAACCGCCGTACTTTCAAACAAACCCGATGAATTTGTCGGAAAAATCTTAAAAAAGGTTTATCCCGACCATACCTTTGCCGAGGCTTGGGGCAAAAAGCCCGAATATAAAATCAAGCCTGACGGCGAGGCACTTCTTGCTATTCTTGAAAAACACGGTATTTCAAGGGATGAATGTATTTATATCGGCGATAGTGATGTTGATGTCTATACTGCTCAGAATGCAGGCGTAAAAATGGCAGGAGTTGAGTGGGGCTTCAGGGGCAGAGAGGAGCTTATAAGCACAGGCGCACCCTTTGTTGCCGCCACAGCAGAAGAACTTTTTAATTACATTACAGGTTGCAATGAATAAGATAAATTATCAAAAAATACTTGACGGAATAATTGAAGAAAATGCTCAAAACGGAGTTGTACCAAAGCTGTTACTTCACGCTTGCTGTGCGCCTTGTTCAAGCTACTGCCTTGAATATCTTTCAAACTTCTTTGACATTACGGTTTTTTATTTCAATCCGAATATTTCTTTAAAAGAAGAATATGAGTGCAGATTAAATGAAGAGAAAAGGCTTATTTCTTTAATGGAATTTAAAAATCCCGTTAATATAGTAGACGGAGAATACAACCCAAATGATTTTTACAATGCAGTAAAAGGACTTGAAAATGAGCCTGAGGGCGGAAAACGCTGTGAAAAGTGTTTCAGATTAAGACTTGAAGCCTCGGCTAAAGAAGCCAAAAAGCTCGGCTGTGATTACTTCGGAACTACGCTTACAATAAGTCCGCTTAAAAATGCAGGGTTGATTAATACAATCGGCGAACAAATAGGGCAGAAGTACGACGTAAAGTGGTTGTTCAGCGATTTCAAGAAAAAAGAGGGCTATAAACGCTCAATTATTCTTTCAAAGAAATATGAACTTTACAGACAAAACTATTGCGGCTGTATTTTCAGCAAACGAATGTCAGAATAGTATAAAAAAGATATACCCCCGAAAGTCAGATTTTGGTCTGTCTTTCGGGGGTAGTGTTATTATGTAGATATTTTATCAAATGAAATAGTTTTTATCCCATAATCCGAGAATACATATTAAAAATAACTTTCCAAATATCGCCGTGTTTTTTCCATGTTGTTGTAATATAGAAGATACCCTGCAAATCCCTGTATTGAGCGGCTTTCCACATTGCGGTTTCATATTCTTTTATCGTCATATTATGTCCTACTTTACAGTAACAGCGAATTATATTCTTACAGAAATGCCCTTTTCGTTAAGATACTTTTTCAACTGCGGAATCGGGATTTCGCCGAAGTGGAAAAGCGAAGCGGCAAGCACTGCGTCAGCCTTGCCCTCGGTGAATGCGTCGTAAAAATGCTCAAGCGCACCTGCACCGCCGCTTGCAATTACGGGAATGTTCACCCTTTCGGAAACTGCTCTTGTCAGCGCAATATCGTAGCCGTTTTTCTGTCCGTCCTCGTCCATACTCGTAAGCAGAATTTCGCCTGCTCCCAGCTCTTCGCATTTTACCGCCCACTCTACAGCGTCAAGTCCTACGGGGGTTCTTCCGCCGTTTACGTAAACCTCCCAGCCGTTTTCGTTTCGCTTTGCGTCAATTGCCGCAACAACGCACTGACTGCCGAATTTATATGCCGCCTCGCTGATAAGCTCGGGACGGTGAACGGCGGCAGAATTTACGGAAACCTTGTCTGCACCTGCTCGCAAAAGTGCGTTGAAATCGTCAACGCTTCTGATTCCTCCGCCAACGGTAAACGGAATGAAAATTGAATTTGCAACCTTTTCAACCATATCAATCGTTATGTTTCGTGAATCGCTTGATGCTGTAATATCGAGGAAAACCAGCTCGTCAGCACCTTGTCTGTCATACTGCTTTGCACATTCAACAGGGTCGCCTGCGTCAATAAGATTAACAAAGCTCATACCTTTAACTACTCTGCCGTTTTTAACGTCAAGGCAGGGGATAATTCTTTTTGCATACATTTTAAATACCTCCTCAACCGTTTACGATGTCGGCAAAATTTCTGAGAATCATAAGTCCGGTTTCACCGCTTTTTTCGGGGTGGAACTGCGTTGCATATACATTTCCCTTTTCAACAGCCGCATCAATAGTAACGCCGTATTCGGTCTGTGCAGAAACAATGCTTTTGTCGCTTGCGTTCAGAAAATATGAGTGTACAAAGTAAACATACGGATTTTTGCCGATACCCTTGAAAAGTCCGTCGCTCTTTTTAATGTCAAGACTGTTCCAGCCGATGTGCGGAATCTTAAGTCCCTCGCCCGAAGGAATCTTCGTTATACTTCCGTCAAAAATACTAAGTCCATTTGCATCGGGGCTTTCCTCGCTTTTGGGAAAGAGGAGCTGTAAACCAAGACAAATTCCGAGAAACGGTTTGCCGCTTTTTGTGTATTCAATAACGGTGTCCTTGATACCGTATTCATTCATAGTGTCCATTGTGTCGCCGAATGAGCCTACTCCGGGGAGGACTGCTCCGTCAGCTTTCAGAATTTTATCCTTGTCCCTTGTGATAAACGCTTCACAGCCAATGTGAGCAAGAGCTTTGCTTACGCTCTGAATATTGCCTGCTCCGTAGTCTATAATTGCTATCATTTATCTCATCTCCGCTTTAAAAGTATATGCAAATTTTACCATATAAAAGTGGACTTTGCAACAAAAAGAATGTGTAATATTGTAGGAATTAAGCGTATATTATCCGATTTTGCAGATGTCCTTAATCACTTCTCCGGCAATAATCAGCCCCATAACAGACGGCACAAACGCAAGACTGCCGACTGTTTTTTCGCCCTCAATCCTGTAGGGCGGATTCTTCGGCGTTTCCTTTGAATAAACAACCTTTTGCTTTTTTATGCCTGCTTTTTTCAGCTCGTGCCGCATAATTCTTGCAAGAGGGCATACGCTCGTCTTAAAAATATCACTGACTTCAAATTTCGTAGGGTCGGTTTTGTTGCCTGCACCCATAGCCGCAATTATCGGGATTTTATTTTCATCGGCAAGCTTTGCAAGCAGTACCTTTGCTTTTATGTCGTCAACAGCGTCAACAATATAGTCAAACTGCGTAAAATCAACCGTATCTACAGTTTCGGTGTTTAAGAAGATATTAATAGCCTTTACCTCTGCGTTCGGGTTGATGTCGAGAATCCTCTCTTTCATAACCTCGGCTTTGTTTTTGCCTACAGTTGATTCAAGCGCAATAATCTGCCTGTTTATGTTTGACTTTGCAACAGTGTCGCCGTCAATCAGCGTAAGCTTTCCGACTCCGCTGCGTGCAAGTGCCTCGCACACAAATCCGCCTACTCCGCCGACGCCGAAAACGGCAACTCTGCTTTGTGACAGCCTGTCTATGTTTTCCTCGCCGATTACAAGTGAGGTTCTTATAAATCGTTCGTCCATAAAATCAGTCCTTTTCACATATTTTATTACAAAACATTTTTTCAGTCAACATAAATCAGTTTATAAAACAGATACTAATATATGTATGCGTGAGTGAATTTTGAAAGTGTATGACCGAGTTTGATTGAAATGATATAAAAATTGCTAAAATATAGCAGTTCAATTTTAAATAAATATTGATAAAATCTAATAAATTTCGATTAATTTAAAATAATTTGAAGAAATTTGA
>CAZNUF010000107.1:0-4929 GCA_964576125.1 uncultured Ruminococcus sp.
CACGCCGTGTCCCTACGTCATCGTTGCTATAATACCACCGCTAAATTATCGTTTATCTTACTAAACAATCGCATAAACAAAAAACAGACTGCGTATCCGCAGTCTGCTCTATATTATGCCTTTTTCTGTTTTTTCATATTGTCAAGCTCCCACATCAGTCCGCAGGTTTCATAAAGCTGAGTATTCTTGCCTTCATTGTGGCAATTCTCAAAATACTCGTAATACAACTGAATATACTCTGCGCTTTCATCCCAGCGAGCCTTATTCTCCTCTGACAGCTTGCTTTTTTCAACACCGTATTTGTCAACGAGGATTTTTCCCAGATACTTTGTAAATTTCTGCTGACCGTAGATATTCATATGGTCGTCGTTATAGAAATCTTCCTTATAGTCAAGTCCGACATCCTTGCAGTTGTTTTCAAAGTCGAGGTAATCAAAGCCGTATTCCCTGATAATTTCTCCCATCGTATTGCCCATCTGAAAACGCTCGTAAAACTTTTTCTTTGTAATGCGGTGAGGAAATTTTGCAAACACAACATTTTCAAGCTTGTTGTCCTTGCAATACTGCAAAAAACTGCGGAGCTTTTCTTCTGTTTCGGCAGGCAATTTCTTCTTGGACGTATCGCCCTCAACATCAATTATCTTGCCTTTAAATACAGATTTCGATTTTCCCGAAACGCCCTTTAACACCGAGTTTCCTCTTAAATGCAGAGCAATGTTGTCGGGAAATCTTCCGATTGCACTTTTACTTCCGTGATACTTTATCCACGGAAAATAATAACTCAGCTTTTCGTCCTTATCGCCGAACTGATTAATTGTATCAATCTTGTTCTGCGAAAACGGCATACTGTCCGTAAATCGGCGGAGCTTTACATCCTTATTCTTCATCTTTTTGTCATAAAGCGCACCGTTCATTTCAATAAGCAGAACCTTCGGGTTCTGAGTGCTCTGTATTTCCTTAATCTGCGACTCAAACAAATCTACGTAATTGGCTTCGGTAGCATACGGATAGCTTGTAAAGCCGTATTCATCATACGCAAGTGAGGAAGAAAACGCCGTATAGACCTCGCTTGCGCCGAGCAAAACAACGTCAAGCGAATTTTTCTCCTCCATATAAAACCCGTCAAGCCTTATTTTGTTGTGGTCGCATCTTACCTGAGTGAACGTCATAATCAAAAACGCCGCCAATGCAAACGACAGAATTTTGATTGTTCTTAACACATACTTTTTCTTCATTAAATCTGCTCCTAAAACTGCATATACACAAATGCGGCAGGGTCATATCCCGGACCGTAAATTCCGAACACAAGCACAAGCATCACGCCTGCAAAAATCACAAGTCCTCTCAATGCAAACGGCTTTCTGTCGAGCATTTCACGGATTGTCGTACTGCTGTGTCTTTCCTGAATTACACTTGCCACAAAGACAACAAGCATGCCGAAAGCTATAATTGCATATTCATATTTTTGAAGTCCAAGCTCGCTTATCTGCGACCAACCCTTTGAAAAGCTCTGGTCAAAAAGAGCAATCTTAAACGTGTTCATTGCCTGTGAAAAGTTTGGCGCAACGTCAAAAACATAGCCGACAAGCACAACAAGAAATGTTCTGAACATCTGGAAAACGCCGTAGGCAAACGACTGCGCATTTATTCTCAGCTTTGCAAGCACCCAGTCAAATACGGGCTTGAGCAGAATTGAAATCATAATAATTCCGCCGTTCCACAAGCCGAAAGCAACGTACTTCCAGTTTGCGCCGTGCCAGATTCCGACAACGAGGAACACAATCAGCGATGCAACACTGGTGGGAAGAACCTTTGCAATATGTGCACCTGCCTTTGTTGAGCCGAACTTTGTGCCCTTAATCTTCTTGCTTACGTTAATGAAAAGATTTGACATAGCAAGCGGATAGAAAAGGTAGTTTTTAAGCCACGCACCGAGCGTAATATGCCATCTGCGCCAGTAGTCGTTGATTGACTTTGCAAAATACGGCCTCTTGAAGTTATCGACCATATCTATTCCGAAAATCTGAGCAACGCCCCTTGAAATGTCAATACCGCCCGAGAAGTCGGCGTAAAGCTGGAGCGCATAAAGCAGAATTGTAAACGTAAGCGTTGTACCGTTATAAGCCGCATAGTCAGCCGTAACGGTGTTGATTGCAATAACGGCTCTGTCGGCGATTATCAGCTTTTTGAAAAAGCCCCACAAAATAAGCTCCATACCGTACTTAAAGCGTGTAAAGTCAAACTTATGCGGCTCATAAAGCTGATGCGCAAGCTGGTCGTAAAAGCTGATAGGTCCCTGAATAATCTGCGGGAAAAACGAAACGAAAAGCGCAAGCTTGGCAATATTCTTTTCAGGCGCAACCTTTTCACGGTACACGTCAACTATGTAGCCCATTGACTGGAACGTGTAAAACGAAATTCCCAAGGGCAAAAACAGCTTGAGCGTAGGTGCAGAAAAGCCGATTCCGAACATACCCATAACGTCATTCAGACTTCCTGCAAAGAAGTTGTAATACTTCAGAAACGCAAGTATGCCGAAGTTTACAACAAGCACAAGCGCCATAACAAAGCGTTTTTTATGCTTTATTGAATTTTTGTATTTTTTCTTTTTATCCTTGTCCCACGTCTGCTTGTTAAGCTTAAGCGTTTCCTTCGATTTTACGCCTATCCTGTTAATCCACAAGGCGAAAAGATAGGTGGTTACAGTCGTAAAAAGGATAAACGCAACGTATTTATATCCTGCAAAAAGATAGAAAACGTAGCTTGCAACGAGCAGAACCGTCCACTTTTGCTTTTTAAACGGAAACAAAAAGTAGACAAGCACCGTCAAAGCGACAAAAAGTATGAAGTTTAATGATGTATAATTCAAAATAACATCCTCACTGAATAATTAACAATTAACAATTTACAATGAACAATTATGATAAAATTATAGAGACGTAAAATGCCGAGTCTATTTTTAAAACAAACTTTTCCATACAACACGCAATAATTACGCATTACGCATTCCGAATTGATTTTCACGGTGTATTGAAAACGTCCGTATAAATCATTTCTCTGACGATTTTTAAACCGTCTTTGTCCGAATAAATCGAGATAACAGGCATTTCTCTGCTCAAAAATACCGCCATACCCTCCATTGCCGAATATGCGCCTGTGCGCTCAAACACAAGTATATCTCCGATTTCAAGCGAAGAAAATTCGGCGTTTCTGGCAAGAATATCATTGGTGGTGCAAAGACTTCCGCAAAGCGTCCATTTATCGGTGCTTTCACCGCCATCGTTACCCTCACCCTTTATGTGGGTAATTCTCGGAATCTGCATTCCCTGCAGCTGTCCGTCATATTTAAGCTGATTAAGTCCGCCGTCCACGATTGCGTAGTTCACTCCGCAATTCGTCTTTACGTCCATAACCTTTGTAAAGTAATATCCGCAGGGTGCGGCAAAAAATCTGCCCATTTCAACGGTAAGCTTAACCTTTTTTGCAAGCTCACTGATTTTGGGCGCAACTGCACAAAGGCGCTCCTTTTCCGTTTCGTCGGCATCGTCGCTGAAATAGTCAACGGCAAGTCCCGTTCCGTACTCCACACGCTCAAGGTCAAAGTCAAGCTCGCTTTTTACTCTGTCGACAAACTCGGCAACATAGTCAAGCTCCTTTTCAATTGCGGCAGGCTTTCTTTTCTGCGTACCCGTAAAGAAGTGCAGACCGACAATCTCAATTCCGCTGTAATTATCACGGTTTCCGATAACGTCAAGCACGTCCTTTTCGTCCATTCCGAACTGACTGCCGCCCGTAAGCCTTACAAGAACGGGAACTCTGATTCCTCTTTTTACGGCACTTTCGTTAATTAACTTCAAGTGCAGATAGCTCTCCGCAGTAAACGTGCCGACCTTGTCGTCCATAGCACGTTCAACGTCAGCCTTTGTCTTGTTCACGCCCGAAAAGATGACCTTATCCATATCGGCGTTTGTCTTTTCGCAGATTGTAAGCTCTCCGGGACTGCAAACCTCGATTTTATCAAAGCAGTCGGGCAGACATTTCAGCAAAAACGGGTTTGCTTTTATTGAAAAGCAAAGCCCGGTATCTGCGCCAAATTCAGTTTTTACAAGCTTTGCACGCTTTTCAAACTCGTCGCTGTCAAAAACATATGACGGCGTGCCGAGTTTCAGTGCAAGCTCCTTGAATAATGACTTGTCCATAACGACCTCATTCGTCCTGAAGCTGTTCAATCAAAGCCATCATAGCCTTTGCCGAATTGAAGTTTTCGGGAACAAGGTTGTTCGGCTTGATTTCAATATCAAATGCGTCGTTAAGCTCGCCGACAAGCGCAACAATGTCGAATGAATCGAGCACGCCGTCGTCAATAAGAGCAGTTTCGTTTTCAAAGTCCACGTCAGGTCTTAATTCCTCAAGAATTTCCATTAATTCGTCCATAATAATAACCTCCTGTTTTTACATTATACAACACGAAGTGCAACAAAAGTGCAACAAAAACGGGCTGTTTAATCAATTTTTTTAAATTTTATTTAAACATTGCTTTCATACTCTGCATATCAAGCTTGCCGTTCGGCAGCTTTGGCAGTTCTTCAAGCGCAACAAGCTTTCTCGGCACCATAAACGCAGGCAGAAGCTTTCTGAAATGCAGGACGATTTCCTTTGACTGCACATCTCCCGTGTAGAAAAGGTAGAGATGCTCTTTTTCCTTGTTGTAAAGCGCACAGCACTCGCCGAGTCCGTCAATCTGCTTTGCGGTTTCTTCAATTTCGCCAAGCTCAATGCGGTGTCCCATATGCTTAATCTGGCGGTCTTTTCTGCCGTGGAACATCAGCAGTCCGTCCTCACGAAGGCTTCCGAGGTCGCCTGTCTTGTAAATCAGCTCACGGTAATTTTTGTTGAGCGGATTCTGAATAAACGACTCGTTTGTACGCT
>CAZNUF010000108.1:0-2765 GCA_964576125.1 uncultured Ruminococcus sp.
CTTCGCCTTATCTTTGTATCATAGAAAATTATCAGACTTAACTTAAATGGATAAATCATGAAAACGAAACGGAAGTATGTTTTTTTAGTTTGGTTGCTCTGCCTGACGGTGTTGGGATGGGGAACACCCATTAAAGTGGCTTGCGTTGGAAACAGTATTACCTATGGTGCCGGTATTGTCAATCGGGATAAGAATAGTTATCCGGCACAGTTGCAGGCTTATTTGGGCGAGAAATATGAAGTACGGAACTTTGGTCGTAATGGGGCGACTGCCTTGTTGAAAGGGGATTATCCGTATATGGAAACGGAAGAATACAAACAATCGTTGGCGTTCTTGCCGGATATTGTGTTTATTAAGTTAGGAACGAACGATTCAAAACCTCAGAATATTAAGTATAAGCGTAAGTTTAAGTCGGATTATCTGAAGTTGATTCGCAGTTATCAAGAGTTGTCTTCTCATCCTCGGATTATTTTGTTAGGTCCGGTTCGTTGCTTTTTGTCACCGGACGATAATATCAAGGAAAGTGTTATTCAGGGAATGCTGGCTCCGGTAATCAAGGAAATTGCAAAAGAAGAGAAGCTGGAATATGTGGAAATGCATGATCTGATGGGAGAGACCTATGATGCTTCCTTAATGCCAGACCGTTTACATCCGTCTTCCATAGGTGCAGGACGAATGGCCATGCACTTATGTCATTATCTGGAGCCAACGACAGAAAAGTCCAATCCTTGTACATTCGCAATTCCAGGAAATGAATACCGCTCGGCGGCTGGTTGGAAAGAAGGAGCCGATTGGCATGCTGTTTCAGAAGAAATCACGCAGATTCTTTCCCGAAAGAAACTGGATATTCTGTTTTTGGGTAATTCCATAACACAGGGATTTGGTGGCAGTCGCGAGCTGGTTACGTATAAACCGGGTAAAGCAGCAGTGGATAGCTGCTTCAAAGATTTGACTTGGGAATCGGCAGGTATTTCGGGTGATCGGACAGAAAACTTGTTATGGCGTTTACGCCATGGTAAATATGGCGCATCTAAGCCTGCGTATGCAGTGATAACCATAGGAATTAATAATGTGAATGCCGGACATCGTGCTGCGGATATAGTAGAAGGAATTTGTGCGGTAGTAGAGGAAACACGCAAGCAAATGCCTGAAACGCAAATTCTGTTGATGGGTTTGCTTCCAGCTGGACTGGAAAAAACTTCGCCTATGCGTATGAAATGTGATTCGATCCATTCTATTCTGCAGCGTAAGACTTGGGGAGATGTTGTTTATGTTAATCCGACTTCGTGGTTTGTTCAGGCAGACGGCTCTTTGGTAAAGGCTTATTATGGAGGTGATTTCTTGCATTTGACACCTGCCGGTTATCTGAATTGGTGCAAGCACTTAAAAGAATATATCCATATTCCATCTGTATTAAGTGGCGGAGGCGATTTGAATCCGGATTTGAAAGCTCCTGAAAAGGCATTGGAAAGATGGCAGGATTTACGCATCGGCTTGAGTGTTCATTGGGGACCTTCGGCATTAGGAGGCAAGGAAATTGGCTGGAGTCGTGGTACTTCCATACCGGCTAAGAAATATGATCAGTTTTATAAACGGTTTAACCCGAATAAGTTTGATGCTGAAGAATGGTGCCAGTTGATGAAGCGTTGGGGAATACGTTATGTATCTCCTACATCAAAGCATCACGACGGCTTTTCCATTTGGTTTTCGGATTATTCGGACTATGATATGGAAAATGCAGCCCGTAAAATTGATATCCTGGGTGAACTGAAGAAAGCTTGCGATCGGAACGGACTGGTTTTGGGGGCTTATTATTCCAATATAGATTGGTATCACCCGGATTGGACACCCAATGATCATGGAGGTCCGGGACCTCTCTTCAAGAAACAGGCGGATAGTCCGAACTTGGAACGTTATTTTAAGTATATGGAAGATCAGGTTACAGAAATTATCCGTAAATATGATCTGGCGTTTATCCAATTTGATGGAGAGTGGGATGATACTTATACACATGAAGTCGGTTCGCATTTTTATCGTAGATTTCATGAAGTAAAACCAGATATCTTATTAAATACCCGTATAGATATTGGGCGTCGTTCTGTAAGTGCCACGAATCATGTAGAGATCGATGGGAAACGTTTTGCCGGTGATTTTCAAGATCGGGAACGTCTGGTGAACCACGGGAATAATGTAACCAAATGGGCTGATCATCCTTGGCAAGCATGGGTTACAATTGATAAACGTCAGTGGTCGTATAATCCTAATCCTCAATTGATGACGGCAGAAGAGTTGATCAAAGATATGGTACACGTTGTCGGAAACAACGGAAACTATATGATTAATCTGGGTCCGCGTCCGGATGGAAGTTTCGATAAACCGCAAATCGCATTGATGGATACACTGGGTATGTGGTTAAACTCTCATGCTGAAATGATCTATGGAACGAGAGGTGGTCCGTTTTATCCTTTCCCTGGAGGAGTTAGTACCCGTAAAGGAAACAAAGCCTGGATTATGGTCACTGATAAATCTCTGACGGAAGTCTGCTTGCCTCGTCTCTTGCAAACTTTCGAGTCTGTAACAGATTATGAGACACACAAGCCCATAGAATTTTATGTAAAGGATGATGAATATGTTCATTTTGTGTTACCAGAAGCAAAGGACAATGAACCGGTCCGTGTGATTGAACTACTGTTTGATGCAGAAGTTAAAATGTGTCCACGCCAACCAATCTATGAAACGGGACAGGTTACTAATGAGCAGACAAA
>CAZNUF010000108.1:2865-4346 GCA_964576125.1 uncultured Ruminococcus sp.
TGTGTCCACGCCAACCAATCTATGAAACGGGACAGGTTACTAATGAGCAGACAAAAGGATATTATTGATGGAATAAGAAATTTTGTAAGTAACTTGATTTAGAAAAACAAGGATTAATTATTATTAAATATGAAAATGAAAAAGTTGATTTTGTTATTAGTTTATGCTTGTTGGTTTGTGGGAGGAATATGTTTCTTTTCTTCGTGCCAAAGACAATTGGATGCAAATGAAAAAATAGTAAAGGTCTCAGTTGATCAAGCAGATGAAGAATACTTAGCTTCTTCTTTCATCCGAAATTATAAAATAATACCTCTTGAAACGAATGAAAATTGTTTGTTGTCAAGTATTGATAAAATAAAAAAGGTAAATGAAAAGTTGTTTGTGTTGGATCGAGTTAATAATGCAATTTTTATTTTCAGAGAAAGTGGTGAATATCTTCAGTCTTTGTTTAAAGTCGGAAATGGGCCAGGAGAGTATGTCCAAATAATGGATTTTGATGTTGAAGATGATTGTTTATATGTATTAGATTTTCCACGTCAAGCGGTTTTGAAGTATAATGAAGATTTATCGTATGAAGGGATGGTTCAATATCGTACTATGGCGAGCCAGTTTCTTATTTCAGGCGAAAAGATTTTTCTATACAATGAGCCTTCTGGTCAAAAAGATGATTATCGCTTTTCTTTACTAGATAAGAATGGTAATTATATAGAGAATATACTACCAAGAGAAGGACTGGCTACTTATAATTATGGTGGGATAGATGTGTTTTCGAAAGTGAATAATATACCTTTTATCTCTCCCATATATGGGAATATGATATATAGCGGGGATCAGTTTGATCAAGCATGTCAGATATGTTTTAGTGAAAGAACTTTTCCTGATGGTGAGAATATAGAGGAATATGATATTTCAAGTCCAGACTTTACTTATTTGTTGAAAGAACATTTTTTTGTTACGGATCATCATTTTATATTTAGTTATGGATATGATGGTAATCGTTGTTATGCTGTGTATGATAGGGAAGACGACAAAATGATTGCACAAGGAAAAATCAAGAATGATTTAATTGAAAACTTTCGTTTCTTTCCTCGTTGGGGCAATGGAAACCTGCTTATCGAAGAAATCAATCCCGATTTATTATATCAATATTTCCCTTCTTTATTAAATAGGAAAGAATTATTAGAGTTAAAGGAAGAAGATAATCCTGTTGTTGTTTTGTATGAGGTGAAATAGTTTCTTAATTTTTGTTTTTCTGTGGCCTATGAGAAAAGTCGATTATCACCTTCAAGAAAAAATATCATGAATGCTTGTGTAATTAAATAGTCTTAATTATATTTGCGCCCGTTAATAGTCGAATACCATTTATAATATCATGTTAACACAATTTATGGATATAATTTTTGTGGAATCAAATAAAAGATTAGCCAGCCAGCCAGCCAGCCAGCCAGCCAGCCAGCCAGCCAGCCAGCCAGCCAGCCAGC
>CAZNUF010000108.1:4446-4922 GCA_964576125.1 uncultured Ruminococcus sp.
CTAATCTATTATATAAAAGAAAGAACGAGCGAAAGCCCGGTTACGGGAGGATTTTATCCTTCAGTAACCGGGCTTTGCTCGTTCTTTTTATGTGGTAAAGACTTAGCATGCTATGCTTCTGAGTGACTTGGAAAGAGTAAAAATAGAAAAGTGAAGCTTTCGAGTGACTCAGAAGGAGTAAAAATAGAAAAGTAGATCTTTCGAGTGGCTCAGAAGGAGCAAAAATAGAAAAGTAGATCTTTTGAGTGACTCAGAAGGAGTAAAAATAGAAAAGTAGATCTTTTGAGTGGCTCAGAAGGAGTAAAAATAGAAAAGTAGATCTTTCGAGTGGCTCAGAAGGAGTAAAAATAGAAAAGTAGATCTTTCGAGTGGCTCAGAAGGAGTAAAAATAGAAAAGTAGATCTTTTGAGTGACTCAGAAGGGATAAAAATAGAAAAGTGAAGCTTTCGAGTGACTCGGAAGGAGTAAAAATAGAA
>CAZNUF010000109.1:0-2049 GCA_964576125.1 uncultured Ruminococcus sp.
CGAAAGACACCGCTTAAAAGTCACTTATAAAAGGATAGTGCAGAAGGGTGCACTTATCCCGATAAATCCTTGCGTTGTCTTATGCGTCAATAAAATTTCAGCGTCAGAACTGCATTGTATTATTTAATTTTAAAAGCTTCTGCTTCCGCCGCCGCTGGAGCCGCCTCCGCCGCTTGACGAACCGCCTGATGAGCCGTCGCTTGACGAAGAAGATTCCGTTGTTACGGTAACATGCTTTGTAAGGAAAATATCCTGTCTTTCCGTAAGATTAGTTACGCTGTTTGAGCGCAGATCGTATGTGCCTTCCTTGCCGCTGTTCTTGTATTTATGGGCAACAATTAATACAACAATTGTAGCAATTACAAGCGCAACAATGCCGAAAATTATTCCATAGTGCTTTAGCACATAGAGCAGAGCATTGTCCTCTTTTTCCTGAATATCAATGTTTTCGTTCGACTCGCCCTCGGGAATGCCGTCATCATAATAATGCGACGAATAGCTGATAAAAAGGGTTGCCGCATCGTAATAAAGTCCGTTTTTAAGTGCACTCTGCACATCGTCAAGAATTGTATCCACACGATTGTCGCTGAAGTAGTACATCGCATCGCCCTTGGTTCGGAAGTCAACTGCTCTGCCTTCCATATCAATCGTCAGCATAACGCCTGCGGTTGTTTTGCCGTAGTTATCGGCATAATATCTGTTTGAGTGCGGCTTAATTTCATCACTGCTGTAGCCGTCGTAATTTGTGTAAATAACAGCCATCCAGCCTGTTTTTTCGCTCAAAGCGTCAAGCTGACTCTGTAATTCGGCTTTTTCGCTTTCGGTAAAAAGCTCTGCATTGTCGGTGATAACTCCGCTTGCCTGTGCAAAGACACAAACGGTTGTGCAGAGTATAAGCATTACAGCGCAGAAAAGAGCCGAAATTCGTTTTGTGTATTTCATAATCATAACAACAGCAAACCTCCCAGCATACCGAGTGCAAATACTGCAACGGCGATAATAGCAAAGAGAATTGCAAGCTTTGCTTTTGAAGTGGGCAGCATACCGTAGGTTTTGCCCGTCTGACCGTTAATTGCGAACGGGTAAATCTTGCCATTGTACTTGTAGGTTACAACCCACACGGGAAGGAGCGTGTAGTTCCACGATTCAAGGTCAATTCTGTCATTATAGTTTTCAACCCTGACAGATGAAAAATCCTTCATTGTGTCCTTTAATAGCTCTTTGCAGTAATCCTGCATACGCTTTTGGACTTCTGCGTTTACGTCGCTTTGCTCAAGGTCACGCTTTTCAGCCTGAAAGCCCGAAAGATAGGACATTGAAAAATCGTGAGCCTTTGACAAATCGAACGGATGAACGCATTGGAGCATATCTCTGTCCTGACTTTTCAAAGCACGCTCAAATACGTTTTTGACAATCAGGTCGCCGCTTCTTACAAGGCGGAATACGCTTGTTTCGGTGTAGCGTTTACTGCCCACCCTGTAGGTGCGCACCTTTTCGCCTGTTGCGGTCATATTTGCCTGTCTTTGCGAGTCGATATACCAGTACGGAAAGTAAACGCCCGTCAGCTTTTCAAACTGGTTTTTACTTGCAAAGCCCTTGGCAAGGAACCACTTTTTCTTGCACATTTCAAGGAATTTATCGATAGCCTTTTCCTTGGAAAGTGCGAATGGAATTATGCGGTTGGGCTTGAACTTACCTGAAAGTCTGCCGCCGAGAACAACGGGGTTCTGGCAGTAGAAACAGGTTGTTGCGGCAGTTGATTCTGTTGTGACAACCTCTGCGCCGCAGCTTGGGCAGGTATATACAACTGCATCCTCTACATCACCCTCGTCCTGCTGATTCTGCTGTTCGGCACGCTGCTGCGCCTCTGCTTCAGCCTTTTCAGCCTGACTTTGTTTTGCCTCACGCTCGGCGTACATCTGCTGAATTTTCTGTTCTTCAAAGTCCGACATACAGTATTCACAGCTGAACATCTGCTTGTCGGGGTTGAATTTCAGCGGACCGCCGCAGTTAGGACATTTATAGTTAACTGTAGCCATAGTGTACCTC
>CAZNUF010000109.1:2149-4901 GCA_964576125.1 uncultured Ruminococcus sp.
GCGTCCTTAAGACCTTCGGAAATGTTGCCTGCAACGTAGCCCTGCTGAACAGCGGCGTCGGAGAGCATTGCGCCCTTGTTGCGCATATTGATAAGGTCCTTACTTTCGTCGTCGTAGGAAACCTTGATACCTACGGAAACAACCTCCATACCACGAAGCTGATTCCACTCCTCGTCAAGTGTCTGCGACATATACTTGCCAAGCTCACGGCTCTTTGAAGTGATATAGCTTATGCGGTTACCGTCAGCCGAATACTGGTTGATTGCAGAAGAAAGAGCCTCGATAAACTCGTCGCTGTACTGCTGGTTAAGCTCCTGAAAATCAACAGCTCTGTTCTCTGTGATAGCGGCTCTGGGGATAACCTCCTGATAGAACTTGAACGGCTCGCTGATGCGTACCGAGTATGTACCGTGTGCACGGATAAACAGCTCTGAATTGTAGAAGTTGTCAAAGTAATTGATAGCGTTGGGAGTGCCGAACTTGATGTTCTTCATCTCCTGCATATTGAGGTAGAAAACTCTCTGCGACTGTGAGGGAATACCGCCGAACTTTACACGGTTAAATGTTTCTTTAAGAGTGTCGCCGAACTGTCCTGCAAACAGCGAGGGCATTGAGCTGTTGTCTACCTTGAAGTAGCCCGGCTCTGCGGTGAAGTCAACAACCTTTCCGCCGTCGATGAGCATCATAAACTGATTGTCATAAACGTGAATGATTGAGCCGTTGGAAACTATGTTTTCACTGCCCTTTCTGTTCTGGCTTCTGCCGTTCTGTGTTACAAGCTGACCGGGAACAAGACAGGTGTTTTCGCCCATTGGCGACGGCTCGATGACCTCCTGCCATGAATCTGCGAGTGCTCCGCCGATTGCGCCTGTGACTGCTCTGATAATACCCATAGTGATACTCCTTTTTAGAATAAATTTTATTTGTTATGAATTTTTCAACGTAGGGAACGACCCCTGTGTCGTTCCTAACTGACATTCAGCTAACCTTAACAGGAACAACACAGGGGTTGTTCTCTACAGAATGATAAAAAGTGTTTCTTTTTAATCAATCGTGTGTACTATGTGTCTTTATAATAATATTTTTTAAAGAAAAATGCAAGAAAATACTGAAAATAATTGAAAGAATTATGATAATTGCGTAGTAATACAGCGAATAGGTGGGAATTTTGCAAAATCGCAAAAGGTTATCAATCGTGACGTGAGTCATATAAAGCTCAAGGGAAAGCGCACCCGCACCTCTTAAAAACGATTTTAACCGATTTAAATTCACCTTTGACAAAAGCCACACACAAATATATATGAGCGAAATTGAAAAAAGTGCAAATTCATAGCGTGAAAATGAAATTTTGATTCCGATAACGCCGTATCTCTGCAAAATTCCGAAAATATGTACGGCTATGCCGAGCAAAACGAGAAGTAAATCGCCGATTTTAAAGCTGTCGTTTTTGTAAATCCGCCTGCCCGAATATGCGCCGAAAAGGAAAATCGGAAGTCTGTTGACGGCTATCTCAATGTTTTCGTAGACAAAAGGAAAAAACTGCCTTAATACGAGCGACAAGCATATGCTGAAACCAATTGACAGAACGAGAAAAACGGTTGCATATTTTCCGCTAAACATTTTAAAAACAAGAGGAAACGCAAGGTAGACTATCACAATAAACGCTATGTACCAGAGCACCGAGTCGCCCTCGAGCCAGAACGACAGAAAACTGAAATCGTACAGAAATTCGCCTATGTTTTCTCCCTTTGCAAGCAGGTCAAGTGCAATCCAGAAAACTGCGCCCCACAATGCGTAGGGAATCAGCACCCTTGACATTCTTTTTCGGTAAAAATTGAGAATATTGCCGTTCTTCGACATTGAAAAGTAAAGTCCCACGCCCGACAAAAACAGAAAGCACTCCACTCCGACCGAGCTTATTATGTTGTCATAAGCAAAGGCGAGGGGATAAAGCGTGCCCGAGCCGTGCTCTCGTATGCGCAGGAAAAAGTGGAAAATCATTATGGAAATGATGGAAAGTCCGAACAGCTCGTTTCGGAATTTGCTTACAAGTCCGAGGTTGAATTTATTTTCGGTTTTCATATTAATACTGCCTTTTTGACGTTGTCTGCTCACGAACGGAGTCGAACTTCCACGCTCTTTCGTTTGATTCGACAATTGACGTTCCGCAGTATTCGCAGAACTTACTTCCGAGGTTTGTAATCGGTGCACCGCAGTTGGGACAGTTTAAGCCGAGAGATTCATCCGCACCGAACTTTTCGGCGTCCTGAACGTAGACAAGACCGACTTCAAAAACCGTCTGCTGTTTTAAGCTTTTGTCACCGAAAACAACAGCGCCGTTTTCGTCCTCGATGTAGGAATAAAGTCCTGTTGAAACTTCAAACAAAATCGTAACCGTTGCGCCTGTCTTTATGTATCGTGCAATCTGAACGTCGTGAATTACAACCTCACGAAAAATCTGCTTTACGTTTCGGGCGTTCAAATCTTCTATTATGCCCTGAACGTAGTTTTTGAGCGTAAGCGAGCATTCCTCGGAGAGCGCCGACGCTTTTTTCGTCTGAACGGCTGTAAAGTAACTGCGCAGAAGCGACTTTGTTTTATTCTTGTAAAGCTCGTAGTCAAACTGCGGAAAATCACGCATAATCTGCGGAAGATAAACCGAGGTCATTGCGTGGAGCGAACGTGGAGTTTCGCTCATTTCCTCTTTTTGCTTGTTTATGCCGTCAATAAAATTATTTGTGCCGAACAGCGA
>CAZNUF010000110.1:0-4873 GCA_964576125.1 uncultured Ruminococcus sp.
AGTAGCTCCCATCAGGAGCTTGTGAATGAATACCATTAGCATTAAACAAAATTCGCCCTGGATTTCCACTTGTACCATTCCAATCTCCGGCATTATTAAAGGCAATTAACACCTCACTGGCACTTTGAGAAATTGTCGATTTAACACCGTTAACATCTACTTTACTTTCAATTTTGTCACTCATTTGAGCTATTTGTGTTGATGAATTCATATCTCTTAACTGCTTTAACGACATATTAAATATAGTAAATCTAGCCATTGGACTATTATCCCAATTCACTAACACTCGTAATCTAATGTATCTCGTATCGCTCTCAAAGTTACTGGCGTCTATCGTTCCCTCGGCACATTGCCACCCAGTTGTTTTTGTTCCTGCTACGACATATACTGTCCTATCATTCTCTCCCATACTTTCGGAGGGAGTGCGCCATTGTTCTAATCCAATATAAATTTGTGGGGAATACCCTTCATTACATTCATATTCAAATCTGTAATAAAAAGGTTGTGAAGTGTCTACTTGAATGGCTTCACTGCGCCACCAAGACCTCTCACCTGTGAAAAGTCCCCAGTAATCGCATTTTAAAGAACCCTGTATAGCAAAAAAACCACTTGTTGAATTGATTTTAAGGCTTTGTGGTAAGAGTTCGACACCAGCTCTCTTAGTTAATTCAACGGTTGACGTTATTTCGTTTGCCTTTTGATTAATTGCACTATTCATCTGCGCGGTAGTGGAATAGTTATCACTAATATTTTGTTTAACGCCATTCACAGTAGAATTGATTTCGTCCGCCTTTACGTCAATTCGAGCAATACTGTTCGTGATGTCAGTGAAGGATGGAGTATAATCTGTTGCTTTTTGTCCTTTTTCAACCTTGAAATTTTTTATGTCATAAGTTTGGGCGGATAGCCCTTCAAAATCAACAAAGTTATAATAGTCAGTATAATTATTTTCGCCAACATAATAACTGAAAGAAACATATCTGTAATGGTCACTTGGTGCAACAACAGTTCCAACATAAGCGTCATTAATCTCAACGTTCATATCCCAAGGCTGAACATTGGTTTTAACCATGAAAGAAACAGTATACCAACCTGCTGACTTAATTAAATTAAAAACTCGTAAAGTTCCGTCATTTGTTGCAACTCCTAAAAAACTAAATCCTGTTTCTGTTCTAATTATATTTGATACTCCACCAAACCCTACAATTTCACAAGTATTATTGTATAGATTCGCTCCACCAATTTGAAGGTTGTTAATCTCATTTTTAGCAACCGATAGAGAAATCTCCCCAGCCTTTGCTTCAATTTTAGCAATACTATTACTTACATCGTTGGAAGACGGTTGCCAATCAAACGCTTTATCTCCCTCAACCAACATTACATTATAGAATAATGCACCACCATATTCAAATTCCGCAATAAAAGTCAATTTATCCGCTAGAGGGGTTCCTTTTGGTAATGTTTTAGGTTTCATTACGAATTTGAATGTTGAGTCTTTAATATACGTGATTTTATCTATATCCTCTCTAGACCATCTTTGATACCAACCATCATCAAACGTTATTGAGTCAAAACATTCTTTATCGAAATTACCATTTCTATCCGCCGTAAATGATAACACAAAAGTTGTATCTTCACTTAAAGTTAAATTTTTATAATCATCAACTAAATTATAACTAATGTGATTATATGTATTTGGTTCTGCTTTATTTAATTCTTTTTTCTCGTCTGAATTTAGTAATAAATTCGCTCCACCAAGTTTCATATTTTTAATTTTAGTCTCACTCACACTTAGAGCTACATTTCCAGCAGTCATTTCAATAGCGCTATTCATTTCTGTTTTCGTAGGGTAACCACCTAACGTTGAGCTTAAATTGTCATTTGTTACAACAGATGAACTGTTAATACTTAAATTGGTTACGTCTAAACTAACATTCCCAAATGAATCAATATCAAGAGTTCTTTTTCCATTCCCATCAGTCACGGTTAACTCACGCGCGTCGATGTGGTGTCCTGTTAGTTGCCCCACCCAACCTCTGTCTAACCTCAACTGACCGATTAAAGCATCTCCGATAGCAGCGTTTTCAAACCACTCAGTTCCATCAGCGACCTTAGAAGTTTCTAACACTATTTCATTAGAAAAAGGTGTGTAATTTCCATGTGTATTATACGCCCTAACTTTAAAATACCAACGTTCTCCTGGTTTACATTGATGCAAATGTGAACTAATTTTACCACGAGCTAAAATTGTACTTTGACTTGTTATAAAGTTTTCTACTTGTGAACCGTGTAATTCATATCCATAATAGATTGAATTTTCAAATGTCCACGATATCATAATCGTCGCAAATAAACCGGTACCACTGATTATAGGTTTTGCTGGTAAAACGTCCGGGAAGTTTTCGTTATCAACATTAACATCGCCACTACCTGTATCAACAGTCGGAGGTGATACGGTGCCGCTACCACTACTATCTTCTGTAAAGTCACGTTGTAGAACTCCGAGAACTAATTTTTTATTACCACCACCACGTGATGATAGACCTGTTATGGCTCTAGTAGACATTGGCATTGGCACTGATTCGGCATCTAAAGCTTTAATAATATTTTCTTTAATAGAATATTGTTCTTCTTGAATACGAGCTGATAATTCTAATTTAAAATCTTCATCTTTAATAATTACAGTATCACCAATTCCAACACTTAAATGTTCATACCCAGCAAGTCTTGATAAATCTTCAACCGTTACTGAATATGAAAAACTTGGCTCTTTACATTTTTGTAATTGTTTCCATGTACGATTAATTAATGTTTCAGGGTCTGTAATTGTTTCATTTATGTAAATCCCTTCAATTCTTCCCCATTTTTTTATTCCATCAGCGTCCTCAATATAACGTTGCCCTACAGGTTTATTAGTAGGATTTCCTGTTGATTCACCCCAAGCAACCTCACTAAAATCGACGCGTTTATACTCCTTGCTTCCATCAGGCTTTGTTGCACCTGTTGCAAGAGAACGTCCAAGTCCATATAAAACAGTGAAATGATTATCCGATGTAACTGTTCTAACGACTTCAGTTAAGTTTGTATCAAAAGTGAAACGAACTCCGATATCTCTACCCAAAGAAAATTTAACATCAACATAGCGATTTAGTATTCTGGTTCTTGTTTCATCAAGAGTAAATCTAAAGTCAAGTTCACCACCAAATGTTTCGGCAATAGTTTGTAATCCACCAAATCTTGATGTTAATTGCATATCAACATTGGCGACATCAAATTTATCTGTATATCCACGTTGATAACTTGTTCCAGCTAGTACAGAATCTAATACATTATCAATAGTATCTGTAACAGTAAACTCTTCAAGAACAGTATCATTTAAAATAAAACTATCATGAATACAGTAAACTTCCATTGTCGGTGTTTTAGAGTATCGTTCGGTTATATCTTCTATAATAAATAATTGTAAACGACCCTCTCTATCATATACGCCAATTTTATTTTTTCTAATTATGACATCTGATAACGATACATCAACTGTGAATGAAAAACTCCATTCTTTATTAATTTGTCTTTTATAAACGTCGTCATTATAATCATCAGCAGATATAATATGAATTAACGTTTCATCCTTATCAAAAACAAGTATATCACGTTGGAAGAGATTTATAGCTTCATTTTCAGTAGATTTTGAAGATAATATTGAGTCATTATTATCTTCAAAATCTACATCTGTATTATCTTGTACATTCAATGGAAGAGAATTAATATTATCTACCATTGTAACACCTCCTTATAAATATTCTTCCCTGTATATAATATTTGCAGAAAATCCTGATAAATTTTCTATTTTATAAGTATTTTTACCAGGCATTAATTTATGAAAAGAACTGTCTAACGTCATGTAGTTAAGTCTTAACACATCGCCAACCGTTACTTTTTTAGTTCTCATATTAATAACAATTTTTTTATTTGCAGGCATATTTCCATTAAGTTCAACAAAATTTTCATATACTGCATTTTTTACTGAAATCTTTAATTTACTAACTCCGACTGTAGGTGTAATTTCTATAATCGGAAATGTTCCTGTATTTCCATTATACGTTAGTACATGCGTATTTATGCTAAAAGTTTCCGTTGTATCTTCCTTTAAACGGTTAGGTTCATAACATGTAAATACAATATTTCCACCACCGCTTTTCATATCGCCAGTGATATCAACAGCACTGGTAACTTTAGCAATATAATGAAAATCATCTCCGGGTAATTGTAACTTTGAAGGCTCAAAGTTGTTTCCTCTGAGCCATTCATTAAATTTATTTATTTCGGCCAAGCTTCTTATTTTATTAAATAAAAACACAAAACTAACAGTGATTGTCCGCTCATTAAACAATGTTCTATCTCTACTGGCGTCAAGATTAGGTAACATTGAATAGCTAATATCTGTTACTTTTACAAAACTTGGGATTTGTACATCATTGAAAAATATATTAATAGCGTTATCTAACAATGTTTCCTCCACCTCTCATAGAATTAGCCCTTACTTTACGTTTTTCTAATTCTTTATCGATAATATCAATCATTTCATAAATATCAACATCGTTGCTAACTTTTTCAATGTTAATATTAATATTAGGTTTTTCTTGTTGACTATTTTTTAATTCATTTATTAAACTACTTAATAATAATTCTGTTCTTGAATCATTAGTATTGGCGCTAGCTGTAACGGCTTTTGCAATATTATTTACTACACTACTTGTGCGAGAATTATCTGTTGCAAAATTAGATATATTACTATTAGCTAAATCGTTAATAGTAGTTGGTTCATCAACCCCATAGGTTACTACACTAGGTATATCAATAGATTGTAAACTAA
>CAZNUF010000111.1:0-2082 GCA_964576125.1 uncultured Ruminococcus sp.
TATTGTTTTTTATAAGCTAAATGATAATTTAGCATTGGAGTAATATAGCTAACGCTGACGTAGGGACACGGCATCCTTGACGTCCCTAAATGTTACCTATATATCAACTTAAAATTCGGGCTACAATTTTCTCCTAACAAACCGACTTTTCCGCTCGATTTGCCCGCCGAGGCACTCGGCTAAATTATCGTTTCTTCTGATTTTTCTTCCGACTGCTCTTCGCTTTCGGTATCAAGCTTTTTTACCACAACTCTGATGATTCGCTGGTCCTTTACCTCCATAACGGTGAATCTGAAGCCGTCAGCCTCAATGCTCTGACGTTTGTGAGGGATAGTACCGGCGTGTTCAAGAATGAATCCACCGACCGTTACGCTGTCGCTTTCGATTGCGTCCTCGTCCATATCAAAAAGAGCAAGCAAATCGTCAAGCTCAATGTCGCCGTTTACAAGAAATTCACCCTTGCCGATTTTGTAGTAGTTATGCTCAATTTCCTCGTCCTCATCCCAGATTTCGCCTACGATTTCCTCAAGCAAGTCCTCCATTGTGACAATACCGAGTGTTCCGCCGTATTCGTCGGTGACGATTGCAAGGTGGATTTTTGTGCGCTTAAATGCATTCAAAATCTTCGAAAGCTGTTGAGTCCTGAAAACAAAGTAAGGAGTCTGCATTATGTCACGCAAATCGGGAGCTTTTCCGTCTGCAAGCGACTCAAGATAATCCCTTGTGTGCAGGATTCCGACAATGTGGTCTACCGTTTCCTCATAAACGGGAATGCGTGAGTATCTGTTCTCGATGATTATATCCTTAATTTTTTCCTGACTGTCGCTGATGTTAATAAAGGTTACGTCAACTCTCGGCGTAAGGATTTCCTCGGCAGTCTTTTCGTCAAAGTCAAGTGCAGAACGCACCATTTCGCTCTCGCTTTCCTCGAGAACTCCCTCTTCTTCAATGCTTTCAACAATGTATTTCAGCTCGTTTTCCGTAACCGACGGACTGTCCTCGCTTCCGCCTGCAATTTTAAGTGCAAGTGATTTCAGCTTTAAAAATACGAACACAAACGGCTTGAGTATGAACATAAGCACACGCAGTAAGCCTGCTGTCTTGAGAGTAAAAGAGTCGCAGTGCTCCTTTGCAAGGCACTTCGGAATAACTTCGCCGAATGTCAGAACCAAAAGCGTAGTAGCACCCGTTGCAATTGCCGAACCCATATCGCCGAAAAGGTTAAGGCAAAGCACTGTTGCAATTGACGAACAGCTCAGGTTTACTATGTTGTTGCAGATAAGGATTGTTGTAAGGGCATTGTCAAAATTTTCGATAACATAAAGCGCATTTTTTGCCTTTTTGTTGCCGTTATCAACGCTGTGCTGGATTCGGATTTTGTTTACAAACGAAAACGCCGTTTCGGTAGCGGAAAAAAACGCCGATAAAAACACGAGTATCGCAATGACAATACCCATAATTATGTCAGATGTCAATTAAAAATCACTCCGATTATTTTATTTATATTCTATAGTACAATAATTCTTTTAAATAATTATTGTTTTTAAGAAATATAAGAATAAAAACATTGAAAAATATTGCTTAAAATGCTATAATATTTTCTATATTGCTTTTGCATATATATTTATTAAATGTGAATTACCGCAAGCTTTCGGGAAACAATATTTCTCGGAGGTGCATAGTTATGTCACAAAAATCAAAATCTTCAAAGTCGGATAAGAAAAACAAGGATAATTTCGTGAAAAATCCGAATTCAGACGATAATCCGCAAAAGCTTGAAAACGACAGTCCCATAAGCGAGGAGCACACCGACCAGATTGGTGAAACAGGCTCGGTGCTTACCTCTCACAAGGACAGCATAATACATTGTCTGACGATTATCGGTCAGATTGAAGGTCACTATATTCTCCCTCAGCAGAACAAAACTACCAAGTACGAGCATGTTATTCCTCTGCTTGTGTCGATTGAGGAGGACGAGAGGATAGACGGACTTTTAATTCTTCTCAACACCGTAGGAGGAGATGTCGAGGCAGGTCTTGCAATTGCCGAGGTCATTTCGGGAATGAAAAAGCCTACCGTTTC
>CAZNUF010000111.1:2182-3517 GCA_964576125.1 uncultured Ruminococcus sp.
AGCCGAAAGAACCGAAGAAGAAATCAAGAGCAAAAAGCAGTAAAGCAAAGCAATAAATTCGGGTGCACTGCCCGAATACATATATTATTTTAAAAAAGGAGTACATACTATGTCAATTTTTGACGCAATTATTCAGGGTATTGTTCAGGGACTTACGGAGTTTTTGCCTGTATCAAGCAGCGGTCACCTTGCAATTACACAGCACATTTTAGGTACAAGCGGTGACGGCAATCTGTTCTTCAACGTAATGCTTCACGTGGGAACGCTTGTTGCCGTAATAGCCTTTTACTACAAGCTTATCTGGAGCCTTATCAAAGAGTTTTGCTCAATGATAAAGGACATTTTCACAGGCAAATTCAAGTGGAGCAAAATGAACTATGAGCGCAACCTCATTATGATGCTCGTAATCGGACTTCTCCCGCTGTTCCTGCTGTTTATCCCGATACCCGGAACAGAAATGAAAATCAAGGACTTAGCCGAAGTTCTGTCAGGAAGTCCTATACTGCTTGTAACTGCAATTTCCCTTCTTGTTACAAGCGCACTTCTCACAATCGGAATTATCTGCAACCGCAGAAATTCATCAAAGGGCGGCAAACACCTCAAGGGTGCAGGCAAAGCAGGCTCAAACGGCAGAGAAAGCTACACAATTCTTGACGCAGTATGCGTAGGTCTTATGCAGGTAGCCGCCGCAGTTTTCCCGGGACTTTCACGCTCGGGTTCAACGCTTGCAGTGGGCGAGATGAGAGGAATCAACAAGCAGAAGGCTCTTGACTATACCTTCGTTCTCGGTGTTCCGTCAATTGTTGCCGCCGCACTTTTAGAGGGCATAGACGCTGTTAAGTCACCCGAGGGAATCAACGTGGAAATCGGCGTAATAATCGCAGGCGTAATCGCTTCAGCCGTTGTCGGATACCTTGCAATCGTAATTTTCAAATGGTTCTTAAAGTCCGACAAAATGAGCATTTTTGTAATTTACACTGCAATTGTAGGTATTGCCTTCATAGTAATTTCTATAATTGAAATGAATACAGGTGTAAACCTCTTTACAGGCGCACCGTTAAATATCTGATTCTGAATTATCAGAACCGATAATTGTTATTATTTACACTCAAATAGTAAAATATTATTAATTAGTGTAAGTATAAAAGTTTTTTATACAAACCTATATAGAGAAAAAATAAAAAAATATGTTATTAATTATTATTATTTTTATTTTTTAATTTTATATAGTGTATAGAAAAAACATTCATACTTTCACAATACAGCGAAGCATAAAATTAGGAGTGATTTGATTGTCGGCAAAAAAGCAGACAGCAAGCAAAAACAAAAAATCAA
>CAZNUF010000111.1:3617-4852 GCA_964576125.1 uncultured Ruminococcus sp.
GACTATGTTGACACAAACGAGCAGAATGCCGCTGATAAGGACTTGTCGGAGGATTTGATTAATATTATCAACCGTGCAAGCAAGCCTCTCGGAGAGGATGCAGACACAACGGTTGCCGATATTGCAGAGGATATTTCACAGGGGAAAGCGTCTAATCATATGTCAGACGGTGCAAAACAGGCTGACCCCGAAACTGTTCCTGTTGAATCCGAAGGTAAGACAACGGAAAATAAATCCGAAGAAAATTCTGAATTTGATAATGTCGGATATAAGGCTGATAATTCTTCAAAAGAAGTAAAAGAAGAAAAAATCTACCACTATCCGCCTGTTCAGCTTTTAAAGCCGAACACAAACAACAACGACAGAAACGCAATGGAGGAGCTTCAGAACAACTCCAAAAAGCTAATAGAAACGCTCCAAAGCTTTGGTGTAAACGCAACAATAACGAACATATGCCGAGGTCCTTCGGTTACACGCTATGAGCTGCAGCCTGCTCCGGGTGTAAAAATCAGCAAAATTACAAACCTCTCCGATGATATTGCACTTAACCTTGCCGCAAACGGCGTGCGTATCGAAGCGCCTATTCCGGGTAAAGCCGCCGTCGGAATTGAAGTTCCGAACAAGGTTGTAAGTATGGTTTCAATGCGTGAGCTTATCGACTCCGATAAATTCAGAAACGCCAAGAGTAAGCTGACAACCGTTCTCGGACGTGATATTTCGGGTGAAATCGTAGTTACCGACCTTGCAAAAATGCCCCACCTGCTTATTGCAGGTACTACAGGCTCGGGTAAGTCGGTGTGTGTAAACTCAATCCTTATGAGTATCCTTTTCAAGGCAACTCCCGACGAAGTAAAGCTGTTGCTTATCGACCCGAAAATGGTTGAATTTTCAAAGTACAAGGGTATTCCGCACCTGCTTGTGCCCGTAGTTTCCGACGCTAAAAAGGCGGCAGGCGCACTTGCGTGGGCAGTAAACGAAATGCTCCAGAGGTATAAAATTTTCTCGGAGTACGACTGCAAGGACATTGATTCATATAATACGCTTATAGAAAAAAATCTTGATTATATTTCAAAAAATCCGCCCGTTGAGGACGAAAACGGTGAAATGAAACAGCCTGTTCTTGAAATAAACGGACTTCCCGTTGCAAAGGAAAAAATGAGCAGAGTTGTAATCGCAATTGATGAGCTTGCCGACCTTATGATGGCGGCTCCCAGTGAGGTTGAGGACTCAATCTG
>CAZNUF010000112.1:0-4844 GCA_964576125.1 uncultured Ruminococcus sp.
CACGAGATCCAGCAGCGCGGCGTATGCCTTCGCGGAGACGGGCCAGTCAGGTGCGCCGCCGTTGTTGGCGACTTCGATGGTGACGGCCCGCTGGTCGTTGGAGTTGGACGAGGTGCACCACGAGCGGTTTGCCTCGTCGACGTACAGGGCGATCCGGCCGTCGGTGCCGATGCCGTAGTTGCTGGACGCCTGCCGCGCAGAGTTGGCGAACAGGTTGCCGCAGGTTTCGACGGAGCAGTTGCCGGCCATACAGTGGATCGTGATGGTGTCGATCTTCTTGGTGCGCTTGCCCGAGTGGTTCGGGCTGAGCTTGGTGTAGACCACCAGAGGGCTGTTACTCATTGTCGTCTCCTTTCCCGCCGGTCAGCTCGTCGAGAGCCTCGTCTGTGACGGTCTCGCCGGGCTTCAGCTTGATGTCGTCGGTGTTCTGGTTTTTCATGGGTTTGCCTCCTTTACAAGCAAGAAAAGGGCGGGCCGGAGCCCGCCCTCTCCGTTATTCGATGGTCAGGCCCTCAGTGTTGAGCTGTTTGACGATTGCCTCGATCGCGTTGACGACGCTTTCCTCGTCGACCTTGAAGCCCTTCTGCTTCAGGAAGTCGAGGACGTACTGCTTCTTCTCCTCGCCGCGGCCCTGTCCGACGTAGAGCTGCTCAGCGGCAGCGACGCCGATCTTTACCCACGCGGTCAGCTCCTTGCGCTGTGCCTCGGTGGTCTGCTTCTTCAGCCACGGGATCAGGAAAACGCTGACGCCGGCGCCGATCAGGGCGAGGGCTGCGTTGACGATGGGTGTGATGTCGATAGTGTTCATCCTTTTGCCTCCTCATTGTTGAGAGTGTCCCCGGACGGATCCGGGAGCGGGTTGCCGTCGGCGTCGAGCCCGTGGCGGTTTCGGCTGATTTTCTCGCCGAGGCTCTTGCCGGCGTATGTGATTAGATAGCCGACGCAGGCGGTGAAGATGGTGCCGGTCAGCTCACCGACCGGGTCGCGCCCGAAGGCAGAGAGCAGCAGAGAGCTGGCTGCGCTGAGCGTCGCCACGCTGGCCGCCCAGTATGCGAGCTTTTTGCTCGCCTCGATTTTCTTTTTACGCTTGCGCCGGCGCTTCTTTGCGGCCATGCTGCTCACCTCCTTAGTCGATGATCGCGTGGATCCCCTGACTGGTGAGGAAGTCCTTCTGCGCGTGTTTGATTTTGGCAGCGTAGTCGAGGGCCGCGTGCATATCCCCGTTACAATGCGCGTCAGGGATGCGCTGCACGGCCCGGGCCGTCGCCTCGCCGAGGGCGATGGCTGCCGACGTACCCTGAATGGTGATGATCTGGAGATCTTCACGGGCACGCTCTCGGGCCGCTGCCTCTTTCTGTCGTTTGGCCTCCTCGGCCTCCTTTTGCTTCTCGCGCTTCTGGATCCTGTGCTCGAGCATCCAGAAACAGAAGCCGGTCACGGCCGTCGGGATCCCGAGAAGGACGACGAGCGCGCCGATGTTGATTTCGATCATTGTGTCACCTCATAAAAGCCGGAGGGCCGCAGGACGCGGCCCTCCTTGTTGTTGGGCTTATTCCTCGACGTCGTCGAAGTAGCCCATGTCGACGAGATACTTGTGCACGCGGGCCTTCAGCTTCGCGGGGACGTTGTCCTCGGTGATGCGGCCCATGATGATCTCGCCTGCATACAGACGTACCAGCATTTCACGCTCCTCCTTTCCTGCAATTTTTAATAATAGCCACGCGAGGGCCCGGGCGATCATTCGCTCGCCCCTTCCTTCGCGGTGCCAGCGTTTGCGGCTGCCTCGATGGCAGCGATGGCGTCCTCCACCTGCTTGCGCAGCTTCTTCGGGACGTCGTTGATGGTCATGGTGGAGCCTTCGCGGGTCAGCTCCTTGACGTACAGCTCGACGATCTTGCTCATGCTGTTACCTCCCCTCCGTCGCCGTAGACCACGTCGGCCAGCTCCATGATGCAGCCCTTCAGCAGCTCGATGGTGTCAGCCTGCTCGGCGATGGTTTTGTCCTTCTTGGCCTCTGCGGCCTGTTCGTCGTTCAGTTTTTGGATGCTGTCGGCTCTGTGTTTAATCATGCAAAGTTACCTCCGATCGACTGGATGTAGCAGGTCTCCGTAGCGGATCCGCGGAGCAGCTTGGCCTTGACCTTGACGCCCCACGCTGCGGCCGTCTTGGTCTGGTTGGTGAAATAGTGCTTCTGGCCGGTGCGGGCCTTCTGTGTGATGTCCTCCCACGTCGGGCTCGCGTCGTTGCCGTTGTTGCAGATCCAGACCTGAAGCGTGCAGCCGGCCGGGAAATTGCCCTGAATGTTGACGAGGGCCTTGGTCGGCATGGCGTCGGCCTCCATAGCGAGGGTCTGCTCGAACTCGACTGACGTGACGGCCTTGGTGAAGGTCAGCGTGCGGGTGACGCTGGCGTCCTTGGCGTCGGTCGCCACGATCTTCAGGGTGTGGCTGCCGTTCACGACCTTCAGCCACGCCTCGGAGCCGATCGTCAGCGTGTTGGTCTGGCCGAGGGTCACGGTGTAGCTGCGCAGCGTGACGCCGTCCAGCATCTCCACGACGTCGACCTGATGGCCGTCGGCGTCGGTGACGGTGTACTCGTAGGACGGGGCCGCCGCGCTGAAGCTGCCGAGGGCGCCGTCCGTGCCGCTGATGACGGGCGTTCGGTTATTGGTGACGGTGCGGGTGGCGCTGGTGGTGTACGCGCTCTCCGCGCCGGCGGCGTCGTATGCCTTGACGCGGTACTGCACGCTCGTCCATCCGTAGGTGATGGTGTCGGTGTAGGTGCGCGCGGATCCTTTGTAGACCTGCGCCCATGTGCCGCTCCCGACCTTGCGCTCCAGAACGTAGCCGGAGAGGTTGCCGTCGGGGTCGGTGGAGGCCGCCCACGAGATGCTCAGGTTCTCGCCGCCGAGCACTTCGCTCGGGACAGTGATGGACGACGGCGCTGTGGGCGCCTGATTGTAGATCACTGTATAGCATCCATCCGAGTCGACGGAGTCGGAGATCAGGAGATCAGAGGGCAGATTACAAGCGGGGCGCAGGCCGTAGTCGCCGTAGTAGGCGAGGCTCCAGTCCAGAGCGCCATCGGTGCCGACGCGGCGGGCGCCGCGGGCCGAGCCGGCATAGGCGTCCCGCAGCCAGTAGTACCACGCGGCACCAGAGCCCGGGTTGCTGGAATAGTTGGAATTGGCGACGCAGGAGGCCGTCACGGTGGCGATGCGGCTGTTGTTGTCGCTGAAGATCGCCAGCTTGCTGCCGCAGACGTGGTCGCCGCTCAGGCCGACCTCAGTGCAGGACAGGGGGAAGATCTTGTCCGTGCAGGTCTCCGTCCCGCCGCCGTCTGTGGAGCTCTTGCCGACCGTGATGGTGGTGTTCAGCAGAGCTGCCCGCTCGTTGGCGGTGAAGGCGTTCAGAAAACCGGCGAGGCCGCTGTACGGGTTGACGCCGTTCCAGACGTGGGAGGAGTCCGGCGTCTGGTCTGCGGAGTGCTGTGCGGTGTACCACTGGCCGGCAGCCGCGGGGCTGTTGAGCCACTGGCGCAGGTTCGAGTAGATGTAGCGGTTGTTGCCGTAGTTGCGGCGGTCGCTGTTGCCGTTACTCGGTTCTGTCGCGTCGAAGCACAGCATCTTGATGATCTGGTTGGTCACGAGTGTGACGCTGTTGGAGGGGTAGCCTGCGTGGTTCTTATCGGCCACGATCCAGACGATCGGGCTGCCGTACAGGCTGCCGAACTTGACCTTCGACTTGTTTGCGAGGTTGCTCAGTTTTTGGGCCATGAGTTGTGTCTCCTTTCGGTGATGGTTTGAGCTCCGGGAAATAGCTGAAGAAATAGGCGTCCATGTTCTGCCGCAGGTGGTAGGTGTTGCCGTGTGAGATGTGTCCCGTCCAGCTCGCGTAGGATTGCACGACGCTGTCGAGTGTCATCTTGCCGGAGTCCGCCAGCCCGCGGAACTTGCGGATCTTGCGCTTCATGTTGTCGATGCTCTTGGCTCGCACTTTCCTCACGACCTTGCCGGTCTGCGTGAGGTAGGTGTGAAAACCGAGGAAGTCGATGCCGTTCTTCAGCGGGAGGATCTGCGTCTTGCCGTTCAGCCGAAGGCCGAGCGGCTTGATGTACGCCTCGATCTCCTTGAGTATCTGCCGGAGCAGCAGCTTGTCGCTGTGGATGATGTAGAAGTCGTCCATGTACCTGCCATATACGAGGCCGCGGTCATCCCTCAGCCAGTGGTCGAAGGCGTCCAGATAGAGCAGCGCGAGCAGTTGGCTCGACTGGTTGCCGATCGGGATGCCGGGGTCTGGCGTGCTGTCGATTATGAGCCACAGCAGCCACTCAGCGAAGTCGATCAGCTCGGGATCCTTCAGCCACTTCATGGCCCGGCGGGCCGTTTCGTAACAGTAGGAATGGAGCATGGTGTAAAAGAACTTTGAAAAATCGCCCTTCAGTACCCAGCCGTCGGCGTAGCCCCACTCGTTCATCGGCCGGGGCGGCAGGCCGGCAGCCTTGCGGGCTGCTTCGTCTGCTGCCTTTCGGCTGAAGAAATAGTGGCGCATAGCCGCAGCCAGACGGTCGAGGCCGTCGTGGGTGCCTTTGCCGATCTGGCCGGCGTAGTTGTCCCGGATGAAGCGCCGGGAGAACGCCGGCTCGAGGACGTTGTCGCAGAGCGAGTGCTGGACGACTTTGCCCTCGAAGTCGATGGCGAGGACGAGCCGCTCCTTGGGCTCGTACACCTTGAAGGGGTAGTAGGGCCCGAAGGAATAGTCGCGCCGCTGGAGCCTCTCAGAGAGGGCGACGGTGCGCTCGATGGCCTCCATGCGGTAGCGCATGGCGGTCGGGTTGTCGCGCTT
>CAZNUF010000113.1:0-4799 GCA_964576125.1 uncultured Ruminococcus sp.
AGATAAACAACAAAAACACACAGCTGTTTTCAATGGACAATGTTGACGAAACAATACAGGAGGGTTATGATGCAATTATGGCGCACAAGGACGAAATCCTCCGGATTTTTAAGGAATGATGATTAATTTAATTCGGAATGCGGAATGCGTAATTCGGAATTAAATGCCCACAAGCAAATTTAAAACTCCCCGCCGAAACAAATCGGTGGGGAGTTCGTTTTTTGCCGTGATATTTTCTTTAACAGATACCTGCAAGTAACTTCTGAATATAAGTTACATCGTCAACGCCGATTATACCGTCGCCGTTTGCATCAGCGGCGTCTAAATTATACGGAGTTCTGAGTCCTGCAAGATAGAACTGAATAGCGGTAGTATCTCTTATTGTTACCTTACCGTCGCCGTCAACGTCATATTTCTGGCAGAAAACCTCGTATTTCGTTGAAGCAGTACCATAGTAATTTCCTATGCCGACTATGCCAAAGTTGTAAGTACCCGAGCCGTCAAATCCGCTGTCGTCTACAACAAGATAATCAACGCCCTCGGTAAGCTCTTTGCCGTCTGATATTACAGTGTAATTATCAGGCTTATCCTGTGCCTTACCGGAATATATAACTTCACTGATTTCAATTGAAGCAGTTGAAATATCATATTTCGGTGCACCAAGAGCAAAAGGAACTGCTTTTCCTGTTTTATTAGTTTTATAGCTGATTGTGATATTTCCGCTGCTGTCAGAATTAAGCCGGTCAAAATAGAGGAGTGTGTTACTGTTAAGCAAATCAGCTTCAACAGCTCCGTTGTTTACACCTACAATATATGTAGCATTGGGTTCAAGACCTTTAAATGTGTAACTTCTGTTGTAGTTCTTGTTTGTGTCATTATAAGACACGAACTTAAGCGAATCCTTGTGCTGGTAATTATGGATCCTTAAGGAATCCCATTTTTCGTTACCCTCGGGATAATAGATTGTCAGGTCATCAAAATTCCAGAAAACATGTGAGGTTGGAATATAGTTTGTAAAAAGATCTCCCTTAAATTTAACTGTTTTTAAGTTGTAACAGTTAAGGAAAGGAGTGTAGCCTAATTCTGCATAGTCAGGAATTGTAATGCTTTCAAAGCCGCAGTTATAAAAAGAACGGCTGCAAAAATACATATGTTCGTTCTGTATTGTTTCAGGGAAATCTATTGACTTGAGCGACTTACAATTTCCAAAAGCAAAATAGCTAATCTGCCACAAAGAGTCAGGAATATTGATTTTTGAAAGAGAAGTACAATTATTGAATGTATATGAATCTATACTACCAAAACCTTCAGGCAGCGTAACACTTGTAAGGTTAACGCAATCGGCGAATGCATACTCATATATTCCATCTACCGAATCGGGAATAACAATGCTTTTAAGAGAAGTTCTTCCCTCAAAAGCACTCATATTAATCACCTGTGTGCCCGAAGAAACAACATAATTTTCTGCTTTTGCGTTGGGATACTCCATAAGAGTATTGCCATTATACAGACATCCGTCAACTGATGAGTATTTTGTATTACCGTCAGCTACAATAATATTTTTAAGGCTGTCGCAATTAGCAAAAATACCGCTGCCAATATTGCTTACGCTTGCAGGAATAGTTATGCTCTCAAGGCTCTTACAGCCGTCAAAAGCCTTGCTGTTTATTTCTTTTACCGAACCTAATTCAACATTTTTAAGATTTGTACAATTCTTAAATGCTTCCGAATAAATATCTGAAACATTAGATAAATCAATATTGGCAAGATTTACACAACCCTCAAACGCATTCAAGCCTATTGACTCTACCTTACTTCCGATTTCGATGTTTTTCAGATTCTTACAATTTTTGAACGCACAATCTTCAATCGAGGTAACACTTTCGGGAACGGTATATGACGTATTTTCACTTCCGCCCAAGTATCTGTAAAGCTTTGTCATATCCTTGCTTAACAATGCACCGTCAACAAGCTTGAAATTGCTGTCATCTTCTTTGACGTCAATATTTTTAAGACAGCCGGGCAATGCCGATGTATATTCAGAAAGGCTACTCAAGTCCGAAACATACGAAGGAATGTTAACGCTTTCAAGAGCTGTTGTACCAAAATATTTGCAATCTTTCCAATCGTTAACCATATGGTAATAATAACTGCAGGAATGAATATTTTGTAAGCTGTCAGGTAAATTAAGATTTTTAAGGCTTGTGCAGTTTACAAACGAAGATATATTAAATTTTATACATTTTGAAGAAAATTCAATATTCTTTAGTGATGTACAATTTTCAAAAGTGTGATCCTCGCCGACAGACGGAACATTGTATATGCTTTCAAGATTAACAGCACCTTCAAAAGCATATGAGTCTAAATACTTTACCGAATCGGGAACTGTAAAGGTCTTGTCGGTTTTTCCCGCAGGATATTTTATCAGAGTTTCTCCGTCCTTTGAATAAAGAACACCGTCAATTGTCATATAATTACCGTCATTCTTATCAACGACAAATTCTTTTAATGCAGGACAATTAATAAAAGAATCACCGCTTACATTAAGAGGTGAGGTTCTGTAAAAGCCTGTCGGGTTATATGTAAGAATAACCTTTTCAAGCGAAGACATATCCACAAAGGACTTATAGTCAACGCCTGCCTGTGAGGGAATGGTGATTTCTTTTACTTTGCTTAAGCCATGGAACATATACGTTCCTATATCGGTTATATTATCCGGGTCTTCAGGTATTAAAACAGATGTAATTCCTTCTCTGTATTCATCCCAAGGGGCTGTGTGCTTTCCGGTTGTAAATAAATATGAATTATTAACATCCACTGTGAGCAAACCGTTTGTATTAACCGACCAATTTGCTCCATTTCCGTATTTACCCGAATCATTTTTCAGAGGAACTGTAGGATGCGGATCCATATCATATCCGTAGCCGAATGAAGGTGCTTCGCTCTCACCCGTTATCTCGATATTCTTTGTATATGATTTTCCGAGCGGTCTGTAATTTAAGTCAGCAATAAACAGCTTAATGGTACTGTTCAGGTTGCCGTAACTATACAAATAAAAATATGTCATTGAAGCAGTCGGCGATACTTTTTTGGTATCAATCTGTTTCAGGAAACCTGTTACACCGTCATATTCAGCCATTATAATATAGCAATTTTCGGGCACAGAATAATAGACATCTATCTCACTGTAACTACGAGTAACATCAAGAATCTTATACTCGGAGTTTTCAACATCCGTGTAATTTTCAATAACATTCCGAATTGCCTGTGTTTCTGCCGCCTGCACCGAGAGAGTCGGCACAAACAAAGCCGCTATCATCGTGCAGATAATCGCAACAGATATTAGTTTTTTTAGATTTTTAAGTTTCATCCTCATTTTTTACCTCCATAAGAATATACAAAGACTATATCACAACAAATATTGGAAAATCAATAGCAAAATCTCACAAAATAATCTTTCATTATTGCCCTGTTTCTCTGTTATTTGGTAAATATTTTCAGTTTTATTGTAAAATATCTTACATATTTACAACAGTATCATAAACAGCAAAAAGCGGAACTCATCGTAAAGGATAAGTTCCGCATAGTATTTTTATCTTATTCCTTGCCGTTCCAGCAATAGGTGCAGAGCTTGCACGGAGAAATTCCGATTGAGTCGAGCATATCGTCAAGGCGGTGATAGCGAAGAGAGGTGAAGTTAAGCTCCCTACGGATTTCTTCAATCATCTCGCTGTAGTTTGTGCTTGTGGGGTCAGCGTAATCGGAGAGCATCTTGTCTGCATTTTCTCCCTCACGCCTGAGAATCACCCTGCGTGCAATCAAATCAAGCTCGGAGGTTGATCGTGAGAAGTTAAGGTACTTGCAGCCGAACATAATCGGCGGACAGGCAGGACGGATATGAACCTCCTTCGCTCCGCTGTTATAGAGAAATTCTGTGGTTTCACGAAGCTGTGTTCCCCTTACGATTGAATCGTCAATAAGCAGAAGTCGCTTGTTTTCAATCAGCTTTTTAACGGGGATAAGCTTCATATGCGCAATTTTGTTTCTCTGCTTCTGATTTGTCGGCATAAACGAACGAGGCCACGTGGGCGTGTACTTTATGAACGGACGTGTAAACGGAATCTTCGTTTCATTTGAATAGCCGATTGCGTGGGCAATTCCCGAGTCGGGAACGCCTGCAACAACGTCGGGCGTTACGGTATCTCTTTTTGCAAGCAGACGACCGCATTCATAGCGCATCTGCTCAACATTTACACCCTCGTAGCAGGATGTGGGATAGCCGTAGTAAACCCAGAGGAAGGAGCAGATTTTCATTTCCTTGCCGGCAGGGCTTACGGTTTCAACCCCCTCGGGAGTCATAAAGACAATCTCGGCAGGACCAAGCTCCTTGCAGTCCTCGTAGCCTAAATTAAGATAAGCAAAGCTTTCAAACGAAGCGCAGTATGCTCCGTCCTTTTTACCTATAATAACGGGAGTACGACCAAGCCTGTCACGTGCGGCATAAATTCCCTTTGAAGTCAACAGGATAATCGTCATTGAACCGTCGATTTTCTCCTGTGCAAACTTAAGTCCCTCAACGATTGATGACTTCTGATTGATAAGTGCGGCTGTGATTTCGGTAGGATTGATTGTACCTCCGCTCATCTCGAGAAAATGAGTATTGCCGTTGTTGTAACACTCGTCTATAAGCTCGTCGGAGTTGTTGATTTTTCCGACGGTTGTAATTGCAAAGCTTCCGAGGTGGGAATGAACAAGAAGCGGCTGCGGCTCAAAATCGGAAATACAGCCTATTCCGAGGT
>CAZNUF010000114.1:0-1834 GCA_964576125.1 uncultured Ruminococcus sp.
CCGATTGCGGCTATCTGATTTACGTCAATATCCTTTACAAGCTCTGAAAAAAGCGAATGCAGCTGTGCTGTATGATGAAACACTGCATCGCTCTGGCGAAGTCCGAGCTGACCGTGCTTTACGGGCAAAAGCTTTTTCTGCCGGAGCATTTCACCCGTTTTGCTGTTGAAAAGCGCAGTTGACGTTGTGTAATTCGAGGTATCTATTCCGAGAAAAAGACTCATTCTTCTCCCTCTTTACTGCGGATAAATGCACCGAGGATTCCGTTGACAAACTTGCTTTCATCTATTGTGTATTTTTTGGCAAGCTCTACGGCTTCATTTACCGATACGCTGTCAGGAACGCTGTCAAGGTACTTTATCTCGTAAAACGCAAGACGGAGAATTGCGAGAGAAGGCTTTGAAATTCTTGAAATTGTCCAGCCTTTTTTTAGGAATTTTGAAATTTCAGCGTCAATTTCGTCTTTTTTATCCTCAATTGCACTGACTACCGACTGTGCATAGCCGCACACTCCGCCCTCAAACATTTCGGAATTATCTTCAATTGTAGCCTCCAGCGGTTCATCATCAAAGGATTTTGAGAACAAAAGCATAAATGCCTGTTCCCTCGCTTCACTTCTTGTAAGCTTTATCTGTTCACCGTTTAATTCATTGCTCATTTTTCTACCAACTTTTCATTGAAATATAAGATATTATACCATATTGAAACAAAAATGTAAATTACTTTGACTAATAAAATAAGTGCAGAAAGCGGCTGAAACCTTTTTCTGCACTTAAAAAATTTAATTATGAAATTACTTTTTAATTCGTTCGCCGATCACCTTAATAAGCTGAATGATGATTGTCGGGATTACTGCGAGAAGTCCGATAAATGCAATTTGCAAGCCTGTCAGCACCTCAACGCTGAACAGCGAGTGCATAAACGGTACAAAGATTACGAACGAAAGCAGGGACACGCCGACAAAGAAAGCGGCTACGCTGTAGAGATTTGAAGTAAAACCAAGCTTAAAAATGGAATGGCGGCTTCGGCAGTTAAAGCCGTGGAAAAGACGTGCAAGAGTAAGAGTTGCAAAAGCCATTGTGCTTGCGGTTGCGGCGTTAACCTGATAGCCGAGGTAGAAAGCAACAAGCGTTACAACGGCTATAAGTGCGCCCTGACCGAACATAAGAGCTACAAAATCCTTTGTCATTATGCCTGTTTTGGGATCACGAGGCTTTTGTGAAAGCAAGTCCTTCTCGGGCTTTTCCATACCGATTGAGATTGCAGGAAGAGAGTCGGTGAGAAGATTTATAAACAGAAGATGAACTGCCTCGAACGGCTGCGGAAGTGCCATAATGGAAGTGTACAGAACAGCAAAGATACCGGCCATATTACCCGAGAGCAGGAACAGAACTGCATTTTTAATGTTTCTGAACACGTTTCTGCCGTTTGCTACAGCTTTGATGATTGTTGCAAAGTTATCGTCCTGCAAAATCATTGATGCGGCGTCCTTGGAAACCTCTGTTCCCGTAATTCCCATTGCTACGCCTATGTCTGCCTTTTTAAGTGCAGGAGCGTCGTTTACGCCGTCGCCTGTCATTGAAACAATGTGTCCCTTTTTCTGCCATGCGTCAACTATTCTGATTTTATTTTCGGGAGATACACGTGCATAAACGGAGATTTTCTCAATCTTTTCATCGAGCTCTTCATCACTCATTGCATCAAGCTCAAGACCTGTTACGGAAATGTCGCCGTCGTGGAAAATTCCGATTTGCTTTGCAATTGCGGTTGCTGTAATCTTATGGTCGCCTGTAATCATTACGGGCTTTATGCCTGCACGGATTGCATCGGCAAC
>CAZNUF010000114.1:1934-4685 GCA_964576125.1 uncultured Ruminococcus sp.
TATGGTCGCCTGTAATCATTACGGGCTTTATGCCTGCACGGATTGCATCGGCAACTGCCTGCTTTGACTCTTCCCTCGGCGGGTCAATCATTGAAACAAGACCGATAAAGGTGTAGTCGTATTCGGTATCTACGCTCAACTCTTCATCTGATTCTTTATAGGCAAATGTAAGAACACGAAGTCCCTCTTCGGAATATTTTTTATTCTGCTCGAGAATTAAACGCTTATCTTCATCTGTAATAGGGCGAACGCCGTCCTTTGTTGCAATGTTTATACATCTGTCAAGAATAACGTCAAGCGCACCCTTTGTAAGAATATGATAAACACCGTGCATGTTGTACTTTGTACTCATCATCTTTCTGTCGGAGTCAAAGGGAACCTCCTCAATTCTTGAAAGACCGTTTCTCATTGTGTTTTCGTCAAGTCCGATGTTACGGAAGGTTTCAAGCAGAGCGTATTCTGTCGGGTCGCCTATTCCCTTTCCGTCAACAATGCTTGAATCGTTGTTGAGCACCATATCATAGAGAAGGTGTCTGTGACTTTCAATGTTTAAATCGAGCTGGTCTTCTCTTATACTTTCGCCGTTAATGTAGATTTTCTGAACGGTCATCTTGTTCTGTGTAAGAGTACCTGTTTTGTCGGAGCAGATTACGGAAACACAGCCGAGACTCTCAACCGCCTTTAAGTCCTTTATTACGGCATTTTCTCTTGCCATTTTCTGCGTGCCCATAGCCTGAACGATTGTCACAATTGAGCCGAGTGCTTCGGGAATTGCGGCTACTGCAAGAGCAACGGCAAACATAAGAGCGTTTAAAATCTTATCCTGATTCAGTCCGACAGGCTCTAATGAATAATTCTGCCAGAGATTCAAGCCGAAAACGACAACGCAGATTATGATAATAACGGTTGCGAGCATTTGAGAAAACTTGTCAAGGCTTACCTGAAGCGGAGTTTTCTTTTCTTTAGCCGCATTCATCAGAGAAGCTATTTTGCCGATTTCGGTATTCATTCCTGTTGAGGTTACGGCTACAAGCGCTCTGCCGTAGGTTACAAGACTGCCCGAGAACACCATATTTGTCCTGTCGGCAAGCGGAACTTCGCCGCTGATTATCTCGTCGTTTTTATCAACGTTCGTTGACTCACCCGTAAGCGAGCTTTCATTTACCTGTAAAGAATAGTTGTTGATGATTCTGCCGTCGGCTACAATTAAGTCGCCTGCTTCGAGTACGATTATATCGCCCTCGACAACGTCTGTTGAGTCAATTTCAATCTTCATTCCGTCACGTATTACCTTTGCGCTGGGAGAAGAAAGGGATTTAAGACTTTCAAGCGACTTTTCAGCCTTTACGTGCTGAACCGTTCCGAGGATTGCATTAAGGACAATTACGGCAAAAATTACGATTGTGCTTTCAAGATTGCCTGAAAAAATCGAAATTATTGCGGCAACAATCAGTATGATTACAAGCAAGTCGGCAAACTGGCTTAAGAACACCTGTAAAACAGATTTTTTCTTGCTCTCCTGCAAAATGTTTTTGCCGTTCTTTTCAAGAAGCTCTTTTGCTTTGTCTGACGAAAGTCCGTCGGTTGTTACACCGAGAGAATTTAAAACCTCGTCCTTTGACATCTGGTACCATTGTTTCATTATTCTTCCTCCATAATATTTAAGGGGAAATAAAAAAGACTTCTATTGCAAAAGGCACCACGCCCATGCAATAAAAGTCTCGTTCTTTAAGATATAACCGATACCATATAAAGGTATGTACTGACGATTAATATCACAGAGTATCTGCGAACTACTCCCCTTTAAAGTAAATTTATTTTATCATAACAATTCCGAATTGTCAACAGTATTTTCCTCTTGCGCTTCTTCGACATTCTGCACAGGCTTTTCCTTTTTAGATTTGCTCTTCATTACAAAGATTATTCCGAGAAAAGCAAGAAACGCTCCGCCTGCGGAAAATACAGCAGAAAATATAGGTCTTTCAAGCAGATACGCTGTTATTATTGCGGCAATAAGCATTGCCACACACACCATGAGCAGGATAAATCCTGTTTTAAAAAGTCCGTTCATTTTACGTTTTTGCATATTATCAAGCCCTTTGTCAAAGATTGTTTGCTATATCGGCGAAGTTTTGCAGAGAAAGCTTTTCGGCTCTTGCATTTAGAGGAACTCCTGATTTTTCGAGAACATCGGCTGTTTTTGATTTATCAAGTGAAAGTCCCGAACTGAGTGAATTTGAAATTACCTTTCTTCTCTGTGAAAAAGCGGCTTTAATAACCGAGAAAAACTTTTTTTCATCGTTCACCTTTACGGGTGGTTCGTCTAAAACATTGAGCCTTATTACTGCCGAATCAACCTTTGGAGCTGGCATAAATGAGCCTGCGCTGACCAAAAAGAGCATTTCAGGCTTTGCGTAGTAATTTACCGAAACGGTGACTGCTCCGCTCTGGCGTGAGCCTACCTCGGCACAGATTCGCTGTGCGGCTTCCTTTTGCACCATAACGGTGATTGCAGATATAGGGAGCTTGTCCTCAAGGAGTTTCATTAATACGGGTGAAGTAATATAGTACGGGAGATTTGCGCAGACCACAACCTCCATACCCGAAAATTCGTCTTCAATCAGCTTGTGAAGGTCGGTTTCAAGTACGTCGGCGTTTACAACCTTGAGATTGTCGTACTCTCCGAGCGTTTCTTCAAGTACGGGGAGAAGTCTTTTATCAAGCTCGATTGCAACGACCTTATCGGCAAGC
>CAZNUF010000115.1:0-4598 GCA_964576125.1 uncultured Ruminococcus sp.
GTAACTACGATGTTACAGATATTCTCGTTGACTCAACATTCAAGATTTGCCCCGAAGCACTTGAAGGCCTTGAGGCTTTCACAAAGAAGCTTCAGGAGCTTTCAGAAACTTCTTCAACAAATATTGTTCTTCTCATCTCTGCATCGGAAGACGATATTCCCGAGTCAATCAACGCTGTTTGCCAGCAGGTATAATTGACGTAATTTCCAAAAATCAACGGACTGCACGCAGATAATCTGTTGCAGTCCGTTTTTTGATACGAAATATAGAAAACATATATGTATTATTGTAGCGAGCGATTCCCCCGTCGCTCATAACAGTTGCCGATTTAAAGGAGATTGAAAATGCTTATTGACTGGTTAAAAAAGCTTACATACAAAATAGACCTGCCGACTGAAGAAGTGCTTGGCAGAATAAAATCTAAAACAGTTTTTTCAAACAAATTAAATGGGCGTAATGACTTATTCGAGGGCAGTTTTAAGTCAGATACCTTTGAAATTTATTTTATGTCTGAATTTGGCAATTGGTATAAAGACGGATTTAGCCCTCGCTTTTGCGGAAAGGTAACGGCAAAGGACGGATACACAGAGCTTACAATAAGGTCAAGACCGATGTTGTATGCATATCTGTTTTTGCCGATACCGCTGATTCTGTTTGTCGTTTCGCTTTTAATTGTAATTTTAAAGAGCGAATACAGATTATTTGTCGGTTTATTATTTTCTGCCGGATTTAGCTTTTTTGTTTTAGCATCATATAACAGCAAGTATGAAAGTTTCAAGTCGATTCTTGAAGAGTATATTTTTGACGACGCTTTGATTAAGTAATCTTTTTCAGCTTTTTATTAAGCATAGCAACCGGTAACCCGACAACATTGTAAAAATCACCGACAATTCCCTTGACAAGTGCAGTGCCCTTTCCCTGAATACCGTATGCGCCGGCCTTGTCCATTGGCTCACCTGTTGCAATATAATCATTAATTTCTCTGTCGGTAAGCTCGAAAAACTCAACCTCTGTCGTCTGTGAAAATGAAATGCACCTGTCCTTGTACAGCAACGCACAACCCGTAATAACCTTGTGCTTTCTGCCCGACAGTCTGCTGAGCATTTCAGCGGCATTATCTTCCGAACTCGGCTTTCCGAGCATAATTTCGTCAAGAAACACGCCCGTATCACAGCCGATTACAATATCGTCAAAGTGATTGTTGCCCTGAATATGCTTTGCTTTTTTTACGGCGAGATATTCGGGCTTTTTTTCAAGCTCAATTTCATTTTCAATTGTTTCGTCAATGTCGGCAGGCTCAACCGAAAATTCATCGCAGATAAGCGACAAAAGTTGTTGCCTGCGAGGTGAAGCCGAAGCTAAAATTATCATAAAACATACCTCCGTTTATCATATTATACCATATTTTATTTTTCGTACAACAGCAAATTATTTTGACTTTTATCATATAACGCACTATACTGTTAATATGTAAATTTTGAAAGGAAGTATAACTATGCCAATCCCAACCGACCCCGTAATACTTTTATCCTACATAAACACACAGCTTCGTGATAATTACCCTTCACTTCAGGAACTTTCAAAGACGCTTACCGTTGATGAAAACGAAATAAAATCAAAGCTTTCCTCAATCGGCTATGAATATAACGCAGAGCTAAATAAATTTGTATAACAGAAATATTTAGCTTTTGTAAAATTGATAATATATTGACCTGTTTCCTTGAACAGAGCAAAATATTATGTTATAATTATTCTGTTAAAGTCAATTTGTGGTGATACTATGACTAAAATAAAAATCTGCGGAATAACCTGTCGTGAGGACGTTGAAATTCTCAATGAATTTCTGCCCGAATACGCAGGTTTTGTGATGTACTTTCCAAAGAGCAGACGTAATATTTCCGTACAGACTGCTTACAGCTTATTGCCTTTGCTTGACAAAAGAATAAAAACCGTTGCCGTTACCGTTTGCCCGACAGCAGAGCAGGTCAGCGAAATCGAAAAATGCGGGTTTGATTTTATTCAGATGCACGGCGATGTTGAAAGCTCCGTTATTGACAATTCACCGATTCCTGTTTTTAAGGCGTTCAATGTCAGCGATATTTACAAAGTTACAGCTTATGCCGAAAATAAAAAGGTCTGCGGCTACGTTTTTGACGCCGCCTCACCGGGAAGCGGAAAGACGTTTGACTGGGATATTCTGAAAAATATACCTCACGAGAACAAGCTTTTTGTCCTTGCAGGCGGACTTGATTTCAGTAATGTTTCAGATGCGATTGAAATAATAAATCCCGACATTGTTGACGTAAGCTCGGGAGTTGAAAACGAAACAAAGACCGGCAAAAGCAGGGAAAAGGTTGCCGGGTTTATTACTGCGGTCAGAAAAAGTATTTAGATTATTTTGGTGTGTTTTAAGGGTGTTATTATTGCGTGTTTTAATTTGTGATGATGAAATTTTTGCAGTTGAATCAATCAAAAAAATCGTTTTTGAATATTTCAGCGAGCGAAATTTAATTGCTGAAATAGTTGCAGAAACCGACAGTGCAAAAGTTCTTGATGATAAATCGTATTTTGATATGGCGTTTCTTGACGTAGAAATGCCAAAGCACAGCGGACTTGAAATTGCAAAGTGCCTTTTAGATGTAAACCCGAACACAATAGTTTTCATCATAACCTCACATCAGGGCTATCTTGACAGCGCAATGGATTTGCGTGTGTTCAGATTTCTTCCGAAACCCCTTGACAGAGAAAGAATCTTCAGCGGTCTTGACTCTGCTATCAGATTCTACAATGAAAACACAAGAATGTTTTTGACCGACGGCACAACGGCACAGCGTATCTATATGCGTGATATTCTCTACATTACTATCCATAAGAGGAAAACACTTGTAGTTACTAAAAGTGATGAAATAATAAGCGACAGGTCGCTTGCTCAGTGGAAAGAAATTTTGCCTGATAACTGTTTTGCACAGCCGCACTACAGCTATTTAGTCAGCCTTCAGAATATCGAAAGGCTTGAAAAGGATAATATTGTTCTGAAAAAGAATAATAATGAAACGGTTAATGTAAAAATTTCGCAGAGAAAATACAAAGAATTTAAAAATAAGTTTTTCGAATATATTTCGCAGGAAAATTTTTAGCATAAAAGAAAAAATTGTTGACAAGCCTGCATTTTATGGTATAATAAAACTGTTGCTTTGTGCAACAAATCCTTGCGGCAAAAGCCGCCATAATGTCCAGAAGGAGGTGCAATAGAATGGCAGTTACAGCAAATTACGAAACCGTAATGATTATTTCAATGAAAAAGGGCGAAGAAGGCATTCAGGCTATCGTTGAAAAGTTCAAGGCTCTCATTGAAAAGCATGCCACTTTAAAGAATGTTGACGAATGGGGCAAGAGAAAGCTTGCTTACCTCATCAACAAGGAAAGTGAAGGTTATTACGTACTTTTTGATTTTGAAAGCACAGCCGAGTTCCCTGCAGAGCTTGACCGTATCTACAAAATCACAGACGGCGTAATGCGTTCACTCATCATCAAAAAGGAAGACGAATAATCACATTGTAGGGCTTGCCCCGAATCACGAAAGGATCACAAAATGTTAAACAGAGTTATTTTAATGGGCAGACTCGTTTCTGCTCCTGAATTAAAGACAACACCGTCGGGTGTCAGCGTTACCAGCTTCAGAATTGCAGTTGACAGAAATTATGTCAAGCAGGGCGAGGAACGCAAGGCAGATTTCTTTGATATTGTTTGTTGGAGAAATCAGGCTGAATTTGTTTGCCGTTATTTCGGCAAGGGTTCAATGATTGCAATTGACGGTCAGCTGCAAAGCCGCACCTATCAGGCAAAGGACGGTACAAACCGTTATGTTGTCGAAGTTGTCGCTGATAATGTATCATTCACAGGCGAACGCCGTGACAATTCAGGCGGATACAACCAGTCGTACGGCACAAACCAGAGCTATGGAAATCAGTCATACGGCAACCAGTCATATCAGCAGGAAACACCTGCACAGCAGCCTGCTTCTTATCAGAGCGGAGCAAATTCCGATTTTCAGGATATGCCCCTTGACGACGACTTACCGTTTTAATTACAACTTTAGTTTAAATAATTCTCATTGAAAGGAGAACTTCACTATGGCAGACAGACCTATGAACCGTGGCAGAAAGGCTCGCAAGAAGGTTTGCGGCTTCTGCGTTGATAAGGTTGAACATATCGACTACAAAGACATCGCACGTCTTCGCCGTTATATGTCAGAGAGAGGAAAGATTCTTCCCCGCCGTGTAACAGGCACATGTGCAAAGCATCAGCGTGAGCTTACAGTAGCAATCAAGCGTGCACGTCACCTTGCATTACTTCCTTATTCAGCTGACTAATTAAAAATTTACCGCTCCTTTACGGGGCGGTTTTTATATTTCAATACAACATTTTAAAATAAAACAACCGTATGCCGAAAGACATACGGTTGTTCTATGTAAAAAATCTTATTTAATTTCCTTAATCCAGCCTTCGGGAGCTTCAATCTTGCCCATCTGAATGCCGGTAAGTGTTTCATAAAGCTTTTTGGTTGTGGGACCCATTTCTTCCATACCGCTCGGGAA
>CAZNUF010000116.1:0-4553 GCA_964576125.1 uncultured Ruminococcus sp.
TTGAAATCGGTTTAAAGGAAGAGTATGAATGGTACAAGTCAAACCACAACGCAGTCACGCCAAAGCCGTATATGGAATTTATAGACAATAATTTATAATTAAGCAGTAAGCTATCTCATAGAGCTCTTTGAAATTAATTACTGATTATTTGTAAAAATCTGTCCAATTAATTATTTCAGTCTGAACGTAACCGCTTCCGCGAATATCAAGAGTGTGATTCATTGCACCATATTCACCCACATTGCCCAATCCGCCGGCATTACATTCACTTGTGCCCCAGCTTCCTCTTGTAATCTTATATTCAATTTCATCATCAATGTTTTCCGTTACAATAAACGTTATCTCGGCAGTTGTTTTTGATGTCCTTGTAAAAGTATAATTACTGTCAGCAGGATTCCATCCGTTTAAATTGCTCGCAAGATACAGCGTATCTGAAACAGGAGTATCCGCCGGCAGATTAAGCTTGATTCTTATTATCGGATTACTGCTGTTTACAAAGTCAGACGGATTTAAGCCTATAATTTTATTATCATTAAGAGCACAATCTTTACCGACAATATACGCCCAGTATTTATCTGAAAAACTGCCGGTATATTCTATTGTGTTCCCGATAACAGACGCATTATTTGTTTCGTATGACTTACTGTACTGTATTTGAATGATTGCAGAAGGAAAATTACAGTCAGTCTGAAAAACATTGTCAATAATTTCACAATTTCTTAAACCCGAACCCCAAAACGGCTTTGATGTGCAATTCAAAATATTATTATTGCAAAATCTTATATCTTCATCAAATCCGTAGGGATATTGTGAAACACAATGAATTCCATATTCACAACCGTCAATTGTGTTGTTGTCATATAAGGCACCACTGGTATATAAACACATAATACCATACATAGAATTTTTAACTTCATTATTTTTGCACTCTACATTGGTGCAGCCTTCCATATGTATTGCACCCGCACCCTCTATATCAGAAAGACTGTTTTCAGAACAAACAATGTTGTCAACCTGAGCAAAGCCGAAACCGATACCAACATTCGGACTTGTTTTCGCTCCATAGCTAACGCAATTTGTTACCTGTACATCGGAAAACCTGCAATTTGGTGTGTTCACTTCAATATTATCGCCTGCATATTGTACGGCTTTTCCCTCAGTATTGAATATACAATTATCTACAATCAGTCCCTTTCCGATTGTATCTGTATAGAGCACATCATTATACTTTCTATTTTCCGCATTGCCGTCATTAAAAAGTATTCCGAATCCCTCGCTGAATTTACAATTCCTGATTGTTGTGTTTACAGCTGATGTATTACAGAAAATACTCGGGCAACTCGTTTGAGATGAAAAGCTGCAATCTTCAATAACACAGCCATTTGTAAGATGTAATCTTACATCACCGTTTTCATAACCGTCACCATCCCACCAACGGGAAATATTAACATTTTTTAAAGAAACATTATAACCTGTCAAAACCAAGCTCGAGCTTGGCATAATCTTGAGAGTTCCGTTCATAATTTCACATCTTGCTTCGGAAGTGTAAATGTAGTATGTTCTTCCTTCAAGGTTAACGGGTACACCTCTCTTTGCAGCAGCGTCAAGAACATTCTGAAAAATACGCATTTCGTCAGGTGTTTCAGCAGCTAAATTGAACTCGTCAGGCGTAACATAATCTTTTGCAGGTACTGTTGCTGATGTCGGCATGGTACTTTCGCTTGGCATTTCTTCAAGCTTGCTGATTACTTTCTGTATCTTAGTGACGTCAATAATATTTATTTCTCCGTCAAGATTAAAATCAGCTAATTTCTTTTGCTGTTCAGTAAAAACAACAGTATCCGCCAGTTTCTTCTGGATTTCTGTTGCGTCAGCTATGGATAATTGTCCGTCAAGGCTTACATCTCCGTTTATGAAATCACCATCCGAATATGCTGAGACAGTCAGAATCAGTGATGCAACAAACAGAATTGAAATAAGTAATGATATAATTTTTCTCATTCTCAAAACTCCTGAAGTTTAATGTTTTGATATGTGGAAACAAATCTTTATCTTTTTATTTTAAAATGTTCTTTCGCAAATCACATAATATCTGTCAAAGCCGCCGCTGTTGTTAGGAATGCAGGTAATCATCGTCAGCATATCCCTGTCTTTTTTGATGAAAATATCCTGCGACTGGTCAGGCTTACAGATTTTAGTTTCAACCACCTTATAAGTCAAAGTATCCCAGTAATTGCGTAGCTTTACCTCATCGCCGATTTGCAGATTTCGCAGATTATCAAAGAAAATTCTGCCGATATATCCCGTGTGCCCTGCAAGGACTGTGTTGGTATTTTTGCCGCCTATAGGCAGTGAAGTGTATGTCATATGAGCCGCACCGTAGCTCATTGTTGCATCATTTGCACCAAGGTAAATCGGGAGCTTCATATTGATTGACTCCGCCGAAACGTAGCCGTAAATTCCGTCGGTAATTCCGTAACTTCTCAAGTCAAGCGACGGCTGAACATAAGAATAACTGTCTATAAGCAGTGAGCTCTGATTTGTCTTTAGCTTTTCGTTGTACTCTGCGCTGTCCTTGTAAAGCCTGTCAAGGTCGAGTCTGAACACAACGGGATTCTCCGACTTACGATTTCCTTGTTCGTCAATCAGATAGCCCTCGTCGTCAACCTTGCCCTGCTCGTGTGCGTCCTCAAACGTCAGTCCGTTGTCAACAATGTTTTCTATCTGACTGTCAAATTTTTTCGTTTCCGAATTTGCAATCTGCGTTCCGATAAAGTTTGACACAATCGGAAACATAAACAGACCTATTCCTGCAACAAGCATCACAATTGCAACGCCTGTGATTATTTTTCTCCACAAATTCAATCACCGCCCTGTGTTTCGGTAATATCTTCTTTGTTATTATCAGCGTGACGCTTTTTCTTCTTTGAGCGCCTTAAGCTGATTATCACTGCTATCACTACAAGTGCAACAAATCCGACAACAATAAGAGCCGCCGCCCAGTAAGGAATTTTATAGCCAAGAAAGAATATTCCGTCGTCGCCGAAGCTTGCCGCACTTGCACCGGTAGTTATGTATTTGGAATCGTCATATGCTACTCTCTTTCCTCTTACAAGCAGTCTGTGAGTGTTGATGCTGTATGGCGTACAGGTCAGAAGCGTTACGTGGTCCTCGCCCCTAATAACCCTTAAATCATCGGTTTCTTCGGGCAGTACTACCTTTATGCTGTCAACCTCATACTTCAATACCCTGTCGAGAACGTGAACGTAAAATTCATCTCCCTCCTGCATATCGGTGAGATAATCGAAAAATGTTTCACCCGGATACGCAGTGTGAGCAGAAATTACGGAATGGGTGCTTTCTCCACCTACAGGCAGTGAGGTGTTTTGCAGATGACCTGCGCCCTTGGCAAGTATTTTTTCTGTAGTCCCATGATAAATCGGCAGATATACGTTGATTTTAGGGATGTCAATATATCCTATCAGACCGTTGCCGTCAACATTAAGAGCATTTTCGTAATTTGCACCGATTTTCTTGTAAGCCTTTTCGTCAAACGGGTCGGTAATGATTACGTTGTTTGTCAGACTGTGGTTATATTCCTCCGCCTGCTTAAACTTCTCAAGCGTTTCCTCCGACGACATCTGCTTTGTCGTCTTTGTGTACTCCTCAACGTGATTTCTGCTGTCAATATTATTGATGACCGAGCTGACAAGCGGGTAGCTCATTATTCCTATTCCTGCAACAAAAATAAGTATAATGCCAAAAATTGCAAGCTTTCTTTTCATTGATAACTTCCTTTATTTCGCTTTAATTTCCTTTTATATGTGTGTCGCCGTAGATTTCGGCATATACGTTCGAATCAAGTATCATTCTTGAAACGGTAAACATATTTGTGCACTTGTTATTCAGCGTGTCAATATCGTCTTTTTTTGCGGCATTTTTAAAAGCTGTGTATTCTCCGCTGTTTGCGTTGTACATACCGTTCTGCGAAATCCAGCTTCTGTCTGCAAAGACAACAAACGGGTCTTTTCCTCCGAAAACATCTGTACCGATAATTGTTCTGCTGTCGTACTCAAAGCCGAACATATTTAGCAAAGTCGGCAGGACATCTATGCTTGAGCAGTACGTTTTCACGCTGACAGGCTCCTCCATTGAGCCGCTCCACAACAGCCAAGAATTTTTGTATCTTTCAAAAACAGTGTCAACCTTGTGACCTGCAAGCTCGTCAAGTCCATTGAATTCATCAAGCGAATACGGGTAGTGGTCGGTTGTCAGGCAGATAACGGTATTATCAAGCTTTCCGGCATTTTCAAGTCTTTCAAAAAGGTATTCAAGTGCCTTGTCAAGCTCGATATTTGCTGCAAGGTAGCCCTTGACCTCGTCGCTGTATTTTAAGTCTTTTACGAGTTCGGAATTTCGTTGGCTCATTGTGTTGTAGGAATACCCTCCGTGACCGCTTACTGTCATATAGTAAACGCTGAAACTGTCGGCATTTATGTAATCGTCTACGGTTTTCTGCATCATCTTCAAATCGGAATTAGGCCACACGTCTT
>CAZNUF010000117.1:0-1792 GCA_964576125.1 uncultured Ruminococcus sp.
CAACCGTACATAAGACCGTTTGCGATGAAGTAACCGCCGACAGTAACCATTGTTGTGGGAATGAGCATAAGAAGGTTGGGAATGTTGATGATTTTGTTGTCCTTGCCACGCTTTTTAAGAGCAATTGCGCAGAGTACAAACGGAACGGCGTTGAAAGCCTTGATGATTGCCGTAGGAATTGCCCACTGAGGATAGCCTGCAATCAGGTCTGCAAGTGCACCGCCGATTGATGCGGCAATAATTCCGAACGGTCCGGGAAGAACGCTTGCACCGAGGTAAATCATTGAATCGCCCGCGTGTGAGTAACCGAGAGGAGAGGGGATTTTAATAAATGCAGTCGTAACCGTTACAAGAGCCGCAAACATTGCGGTCACTGTAATCAGCTTTACGTTTACATTTGAGTCTGTTTTTGTTTTTACATTCTGATTGTTCATACTTTTTCCTCCTGTTAATTATGAAGTTGATATAAAAATTTTTCAAAATTAATACCGTCGTTTCTGTCATACGGCTCCTTTGCCGTATCGGCAGTTGCTTTTTCTATGAATGAAACGGCTTTTCTGACACCGGAAACAAGGCTTTCGCCGTTTACAACCGAGGCAAATACAATTGAGGCAAAAATATCGCCCGTGCCCGAAAAACTGCCGCCGTGACATTCTGCTTTTACAAAATCGCAATCCTGTTTTGTAAATACGCCGTTGTAAAGACAGTTGCCTTTTTTGATTCCCGTAACAATGATTTTCTGTTCGCTGTGGGAAAATGCATTCTTTGCAACCTCACTGATTCTGTCAAGAAAATCATCGCTTTCGCAGTGCGAATTCAGCTTTTCAAAATCGGTATCTGTAAGTATACAAAGCTCGGTGAGATTCGGAGTGATTATGTCGGCTGACCTTGCAAGACAGCAAACTTTTTTGCAGGTTTCGTTGCTAAACGCCGAATAAAGTCTGCCGTTATCGCCCATAACTGGGTCAACAAGAACAACCGTATTGCTTTTTCTGAATGTATTAATAAAATCAAAAATTATGTCAACCTGTCTTTTGTCGGCGATATATCCCGAGTAAATTCCGTCAAAGCTTTCGTTGTTAAGACTCCACATCTCTTTATAGTGACAAAGCTCGTCGGTGAGGTCAATACAGTAATGATTTTTATATCCCGTCTGATTTGTCAGCACAGCCGTAGGCATAGGGCAGGGCTGAACGCCCATTACCGAAAGCACAGCGATTGTCGCCGTCAGAGAGCATTTTCCGAAGCCTGAAAGGTCGTTGATGACTGCAGCTTTCTTAATCATAACTGTCCTCCTTTTTACTGGAAATGTTTTGAATTTTTTTGAATACAGTTGAATTTTAGCATAAAACTGTATATTAAAAAATATACAGTTTTAATAAAAATAATAGGTACAGTTTTCAGGACGTAAAAATTCAGCCGCCTTTCATTTTTGAAAAACGGCTGAAAATTAAGCTTTCGGTAATTACATATATTCAGTTGTGATTTTAAGTCCGTCTGTTGCCTTGTTATCCTTTACATAAGCTTTTTCGGAAACCCCAGTTGCAACAATCCAGGTAAACGTTGGCGTTGTTGAACCCGAAGCCTTTATTTCGTAATTGACAACAACAAAATTATCTTCCTTGGTGTAATTATATCCTTTTGTAATGTTAGAGCCGTTGAACTTGACTTTACCTTTCAGGTTGTAGTTAAGCAGTCCGCCCGACTCGGCAGGGCCGTCAAGATAAGCGGATTTTACAGAGAGATATTTTGTATCATAAGAAATTTCAGCCTGATAGTTTTCAAGCTTTTC
>CAZNUF010000117.1:1892-4542 GCA_964576125.1 uncultured Ruminococcus sp.
CAGAGAGATATTTTGTATCATAAGAAATTTCAGCCTGATAGTTTTCAAGCTTTTCCGGTGAGGTGAGCTTGTACACACAGGTCACAGTGTCACCGACAGCAAATTTGTTTCCGTCAAGAGTGCAGGCGTTTGAATCAGTAACAGGCTTGTGAGTGTTTGAGCTTGGCTTACTTGTTTTGTTACTGCTTGAACTGCTGTTGTTTCCTGAACTGTTATTGTTATTGTTGCTTTTTGAAGAAGATGAATTGTTTGAATTACTGCCGCCTGCCGAAGAATTGGCAGAAGAACCCGAATTGTTTGTCTTTTGAGATGAAGAACTTTCGTCCTTCTTGCTATTGCCGTTTGCGTTCGATGAGGTATCTGAACCTTTACTTTCTGCCGGAATAGTGTTTCCTTTTGCGTCGGTAGCATACGTTTCGTCCACCACTACCGTAACAAGCTCGGTTTCGCTTATGGTTTTAGTTTCGTTAGTTGATTCAGAGTTCTCTCCGCAGCCTGACATAACAGCCGCCGAGGTTGCTGAAAGTGCAATTAACGAAGCCAGAGCAATAGTAAGAATGTGCTTTGATTTTTTACCCGTTCCGTTGTGCATTTTGCCACTCCTTTAAATGTTGAATATACGTCCGATTGGATTACAGAATAATTATAGCAAAGTTGAATATAAAAATAAAGCGGTTTCACATAAGTTTCACAATAATTTCACTGAACATTAAAATAGTGAGGTTAAATAATAAAAAATGCACTTGAATTAAAATCTTGTTAATGATACAATAAAATTGCACTAATTTGCTAAAAAATACTTGTTATAGGAGTGATGAAATTGAAAAAAGTAACATCAATCATACTTGCGCTGATTCTTGCACTTGGCACATTGTCTGTTTGTTCCGTAAGTGCGGCTAAGAATACACCTGTTTCTTTTGAAACATATGAGGCACTCTATGCTCACGCTGTAACAGGCTCAACTGACAGCGAGGCGTGGCAGGCATGGCAGTGTGAGCACGATGAAGATTTTATGGAAGTTAATTCAAACGTAAAGTATTTCTTTCTCCCTACCTCGGCGGACGATGCAAAGGTTGACATTTACAATGCTTACAAGTCCTCTGTTAATGTAAACGGAGTTGATATTGCTTCGGGTGAGATAAAAACCGTTGACTATGATGTAAATACATCCTGTTCGGTTAAGACAGCGGATAAAACATATACTTTGAAGTTTATGAAGTCAAATGCCGAGGCGGCAATTTACATCAATAACAGCAATGCCGACGGAAACGGCACAGAGCTTATGCAGTATCTTAATGTTGATAAAAGCAGAAGTGCAAAGGCAACGGGTGCAATTGTTGATGCAAACGGCAATGTTGACAATACTGCAATCAAGAAAATCAAAGGCAGAGGCAACACAACATGGGACAAGGCTAAAAAAGCTTATAATATTACATACAGCGACGCTGTTTCAATTGCAGGAATGAAAAAGGGCAAAAAATACTCTATCCTTGCAAACTATCAGGACGATTCTCTTTCAAGAAACAGATTTCTCTATGACCTTGCAGACGCAGTCGGAATGCCCTATGCTTCCGATTCAAGATATGTTGATTTCTATGCAAACGGTTTTTATTGGGGATCGTACCAGATGACCGAAAAGATTGAAACAGGCAAATCTAATCTTGTCAGCGATGTTGACGATACCGCTTATCTCAATGATGACGGAACGGTAAACAGCGATTTCCCGTTTATCTGCGAGGTTGACGCAGGTGCAAAGGACGGCGAGGATTATTACGTAGAGTCTGCAAGCGGAAACAAGATTACAATCAAAGCTCCCGAGCTTGAAGAGGGCGATGCGGGCTATGAGGAAGTCAAAGCATATGTAAAGGAAAAGTTTGACGGTTTTTATAATTCGGTTAAGAGCAGAACTTCCGATCCGACAGACTATGCCGACGTCGAGTCGCTTGCAAAGATTTATCTTATAAACGAGCTTGGAAAGAACTGGGATTCAGGCGTGTCAAGTCTGTTCTTTGTTTACAAGCAGGATTCAAGCGGTAAGTACAAATTCTACGGTTCTCCTGTATGGGATTACGATAATTCCCTCGGTAACGCAGTCGGCGTTGAAAAAGAGCTTAATAATATGGGCGTAAGCGACTATGAAGAGTATTCGGGCTGGTGGTGCAAATTCAAGGGAAAAAGCACTAAATCAAAGTCCATAAATAACGTAATGAACCTTGTTTCACGCAATAACAAGGTTTATGAAAAGTCCGTATCGGTATGGTTTGAGGATTTCGTTCCCGTTATCAACGATTTTGCATCCGACAGCAGTACCCCGAAAGCAAGCAGTGCAACAGAAATGTACAGAGCTTATGATTATTATGCACTTTTAAAAGACAGCGCAGAGATGAATTATCAAAGCGGTTGGTTGTTAAACACAAGCTCTTGGATAGCTGACCATTCAAGTCTTACCAAGGCTCATTATGACTTATCGACTAAAACATATACCGTTGATTCGAAGGCAACAGCCTATAAACAGGGTTTTACCGGAATGTACAATTACTGCGTTGACTGGATGACAAGCCGTGCGGCATGGCTGTCAAGCGAAATGGCTGACGATTACACTCCGTCAGAAAAGCTCCTCGGTGATGTAAACAAAGACGGCAAGCTGTCA
>CAZNUF010000118.1:0-1753 GCA_964576125.1 uncultured Ruminococcus sp.
ATGTTATCGCTGTAGTATTGAATCGAGGTGATAGCATGAATATTGGAATTATCGGTGCAGGCAAGGTCGGCGTTTCAGTCGGCAGGTACCTCAAGGAAAACAATATTCAAATCGCAGGCTTTTATGACATTGACTGCGACAATGCCGCTTTTGCGGCGCAATTTACTGAAACGGACTGCTTTTCCGAGCTTAAAGAGCTTGTAATGGTGAGCGATACCCTTTTTATCACAACGCCCGACGCAGTAATCGGGAGCGTGTGGGATTGCATCAAAAATAATATGTCCGTCCAAAATAAAATAGTATGCCATTTTAGTGGTGCATTATCATCTGATGTATTTACCGATTCACAAAGCACGGGTGCAGGCGTTTGTTCAATTCACCCTATGCTTGCGTTCAGCGACAAATTGACGTCCTACAGAATTCCGGCAAATACTTTTTTTGCTTTAGAGGGAGATGAAACGGCTGTTTCGGCTTTAAAGAGCCTTTTTGAAAGCCTCGGCAACATTGTATGCCGTATTGACAAGAGCAAGAAGTCGCTCTATCACACCGCCGCAAGCGTGTTGAGCAACGAGCTTGTCGCTGTGCTTGATATGGGATATTCGCTCCTTGAGGAATGCGGATTTTCACGTAACAATGCGGTCAAGGCTACGCATAATCTTGTTTTGGGTAATGTTAATAGCGTTCTTGAAAACGGGTGTGTAAAAGCTCTGACAGGACCTGTTGAGCGAAATGATTTGCAAACTGTTAAAAAGCACGTAAACAGCCTTAAAGGAGAGGACAGGCAGATTTACATTCTGCTTGCAAAACATCTTGTAAAGCTTGCAAAGGTAAAAAACGAGGACAGAGATTACGGCGAAATGTCTGAATTTTTAGATTTATCGTAAACAGCAATAAAATGTAGGGAACGGTATTGACCGTTCCGCAGTATCAAAACAACTTCTATAGGATTTGTTTTATGTTATTTGAAAGGGTCTTTTATGAAAAATACATCAGTTACTTTTAAGGAGTCAAAGAAAAACGGCGAAAAGCTCACAATGCTTACCGCCTATGATTATACAACCGCAAAGCTGCTTGATGAGTCGGGCATTGACTCAATCCTCGTCGGCGACTCGCTCGGAATGGTCGTGCTCGGCTATGATGATACGCTGTCGGTCACAATGGAGGATATGATTCACCACAGTGCGGCTGTTGCGAGGGGTGCAAAAAATGCGCTGATTGTAACCGATATGCCGTTTATGTCGTACCAGACCTCGGTTTATGACGCAGTCGTAAACGCAGGCAGACTTGTAAAAGAGGGAAAGGCTCAGGCTGTAAAGCTCGAGGGCGGAATTGAGTTCTGCGAGCATATCAAGGCGATTGTAAAAGCCTCAATCCCCGTCTGCGCACATATCGGACTTACGCCGCAGTCAATCAACGCTTTCGGCGGATTCAAGGTTCAGGGCAAGGGCAATGAGGAAGCACAGAGATTACTTGACGAGGCAAGAGCCGTTGAAGAGGCGGGCGCATTTGCCGTAGTGCTTGAGTGCGTTCCCGCAAAGCTTGCAAAGAAAATTTCCGAGAGCATTTCGATTCCAACAATCGGAATCGGTGCAGGTGCAGGATGTGACGGACAGGTGCTTGTCTATCAGGATATGCTTGCAATGTACTCGGACTTAAAGCCTAAATTTGTGAAGCAGTATGCGCAAATCGGCAGCGTTATGAAGGACGCATTCAGACATTATATTGATGAAGTAAAGTCGGGTGCGTTCCCGAG
>CAZNUF010000118.1:1853-4473 GCA_964576125.1 uncultured Ruminococcus sp.
AATTATGGACATTTGCTATACAATAAAAGACGTAAGAGAGCGTGTGAACGCTTGGAAAAGAGAAGGACTTACAATCGGCTTTGTTCCCACAATGGGTTATCTTCACGAGGGACACAAGAGCCTTATGCAAGCCGCAAGAGTGAACAACGACAGGGTTGTTGTCAGCGTTTTTGTAAACCCTATGCAGTTCGGACCTAACGAGGATTTGGAAAGCTATCCCAGAGATTTTGAAAAGGACTCTGCACTTTGCGAAAGTGTGGGCGTGGATTTGATTTTCCACCCCGAGCCAAAGGAGATGTACGCAGACGGATTTTGCTCCTACGTTGATATGAACGGCTTGACAACAGAGCTTTGCGGAAAGTCACGTCCGATTCATTTCAGGGGCGTTCAGACCGTAGTGCTTAAATTATTCAACATCGTAAAGCCCGACAAAGCGTACTTCGGACAGAAGGATGCACAACAGCTTGCGGTTATCAAACGAATGGTAAAGGACTTGAATGTTGACACGGAAATTGTCGGCTGTCCGATTGTGCGTGAAGCTGACGGACTTGCAAAAAGCTCACGCAACACCTACTTAAATCCGGACGAAAGGAAGGCGGCGCTGATTCTCAGCCGCAGTTTAAAACTCGGCAGAGAGCTGATTGAAAACGGCGAAACCGACTCAAAAGCCGTTATAAAGGCAATTACCGACAGTATAAACACAGAGCCGCTTGCAAAAATCGACTACGTTGACGTTGTTGACTTTGACACGATAACCCCCGTTGACAAAATCGGCAAGTCGGTGCTCGTAGCAATTGCGGTTTATATCGGCAAAACAAGACTTATTGACAACTTTATCATAGAGTAAGGGAGCGATTTTATGACTCTTACAATGCTGAAAGGAAAAATCCACCGTGCCGTAGTTAAGCAGGCGGATTTGAATTACGTGGGCAGTATCACAATTGACAGTGAGCTTATGAAAGCCGCAGGAATTTTGGAATACGAAATGGTGCAGATTGTTGACGTTGAGAACGGAAACCGCTTTGAAACCTACACAATCGCAGGCGAAAAAGGCTCGGGAATGATTTGCCTTAACGGTGCGGCGGCAAGACAGGTTGCCGTCGGCGACCACGTTATAATTATGTGCTATGCGCAGATGAGCGAGCAGGAGGCAAAGGAGCACAAGCCGTATGTTGTTTTCACCGACGAGGACAACCATATCGCAAGCATCTCACGCTACGAAAAGCACGGTTTGCTCACCAAAGATTTTATATAATTAATTCCGCATTACGCATTACAAATTCCGAATTAGACGAAAGGGAGATGATAAAATGCTGAAAGGTAAAACCGTTCTGCTCGGCGTTACGGGCGGAATTGCGGCTTACAAAATTGCCAATCTTGCAAGCGCACTGGTAAAACTTCACGCTGACGTAAACGTAATTATGACGCAGAACGCAACGAACTTTATAAATCCGATAACCTTTGAAAGCCTTACCGGCAACAAATGCATTGTCGATACCTTTGACCGCAATTTTAAATTCAAGGTTGAGCATATTGCGCTTGCCGAGCTTGCCGACGTGTTTATGGTTGCGCCTGCAAGCGCAAACGTAATCGGCAAAATCGCAAGCGGAATTGCCGACGATATGCTGACAACAACCTTTATGGCTTGCAAAAAGAAGAAAATTCTTGCGCCTGCAATGAACACGAATATGTACGAAAACCCGATTGTTCAGGACAATATCAGAAAGCTGAAGGATTACGGAATGGAAATCATTGAGCCTGCAACAGGCTACCTTGCCTGCGGCACAACAGGCTCGGGCAAGCTCCCCGACGAGAAAATTCTGCTTGAATATATACTGCGTGAAGTCGCATACGAAAAGGACTTGTCGGGCAAAACCGTCCTCGTTACGGCAGGACCTACACGTGAAGCAATCGACCCTGTTCGATTTATCAGCAACCGCTCGACCGGAAAAATGGGCTACGCAATTGCAAGAGCCGCCGGTCTGCGTGGTGCAAGGGTGATTCTCGTTTCGGGACCTGTCAGCCTTGAGCCGCCGTTGTTTGCCGAGCTTGTGCCGGTTGTCAGCGCAGAGGATATGTACAATGCGGTGATGAAGTACAGGGACGAAGCCGATATAATCATAAAATCCGCAGCAGTTGCCGACTACACGCCTGTTGCAGTGAGCAGTGAGAAAATCAAAAAGCAGGTCGGCGATATGCGCATAGAGCTGAAACGCACAAGAGACATTTTAAAGGAGCTTGGGCAGAGCAGACGTGAAAATCAGTTCATCTGCGGATTTGCAATGGAAACGGAAAATCTGATTGAGAACGCCGTCAGAAAGCTTGAAACGAAAAATGTGGATATGATTGTTGCGAACAGCCTGAAAACCGAGGGTGCAGGTTTTGGCACAGACACTAATGTTGTCACGCTTATTACAAAGGACGGCAAAACCGAGCTACCGCTTATGAGCAAGATTGATGTTGCAATGAAAATCCTTGACAAAACGGTTAATCATTAAATAATGCATAAAAAAGGACACGGCAATCAACCGTGTCCTTAAAATTTACAATATAATGTACTTTGCCGATTAGCAGAAGAATACGTCCATTTCCTTTTCTTCGCCGTCAGCTACAAAGTAAG
>CAZNUF010000119.1:0-1261 GCA_964576125.1 uncultured Ruminococcus sp.
TCAAAGTCAACATAACAGCCGATGTCAACCATACCGTTTGAAATAATCTTTACGATTGTTTCGTCGGCAGCCTTTACGTAAGCTACGTTTACACCTGCGTTTTCAATCTCTAAAGCCTTTTCCTTTGAAATCTTCTCGTCACGCAGAGCCATAACCTCGCCTGTTCTGGGGTTAGCTATGGGTTCTGCAAGCACCTGTCCGTCAAGGCGGTTTGCAATGCCGAGCTTTTTGTTGTATTTATATCTGCCCACCCTTGACATATCGTAGCGATTGGGGTCAAAGAACAGGTTGTTGATGTGAGTTCTTGCGCTGTCAACTGTCGGAGGCTCTGACGGACGGAGCTTTTTGTAAACCTCAATAAGACCTTCTTCAACATTTGAAGCCTGATCCTTTTCGATTGTAGCCTTCATTCTCTCGTCGTCACCGAAATATTCAAGAATTTCAGCGTCAGTGCCCAAGCCGAGCGCTCTGATAAACGAAGTAACGGGGAGCTTTCTGTTCTTGTCGATACGAACATAGAAAACGTCGTTTACGTCTGTTTCATATTCAAGCCACGCACCACGGTTAGGAATTACTGTTGTTGAGTAAAGCTCCTTACCTGTTTTGTCGTGATCCATTTTATAATATACGCCGGGGCTTCTTACGAGCTGTGATACGATAACACGCTCTGCACCGTTGATTACGAATGTTCCGCTCGGAGTCATAAGCGGGAAATCACCCATAAACACGTTGCTTTCCTTAATTTCGCCCGTGGACTTATTCAGAAGTCTTGCAGTTACACGCAGAGCCGCCGAGTATGTTGCGTCACGCACCTTACATTCGATAACGCTGTAGTTCGGATGATCCACGTCAAGGGTGTAATCAATAAAATCGAGAACGAGGTTGTTCTGGTAATCAGTGATACCCGACACGTCCTTAAATACTTCCTTAAGACCTTCATCAAGAAACCACTGATAAGAGGCTTTCTGAATTTCAATAAGGTTGGGCATATCGATTACTTCGTCGATTTTACCAAAGCTCATTCTCTCGGTGTTGCCAAGCTTTACGGGTTTGACATTTACCATAGGCTTATCACTCCTTAAATATTTTAAAACGGCAATATTCCGACTGAATATAGAAGTAAAAAAAGTGTAATAAAAAACATCTTGACACAAAGAAATATTTGTGATAATATCCCCTTGTTAAGTTGTGTTTTTCAAAAAATTTCCTACCTCGTCGGTACATATCCCCATTATGGTACATTTTACTATTTTATAGCGAA
>CAZNUF010000119.1:1361-4469 GCA_964576125.1 uncultured Ruminococcus sp.
AGGTCTGTGTATTCCGACGGATTTTCAAGCGGAAGTCCTGCAATAAGGAGTGCCTGACAATACAGCACCTCTGCATACTTCTTTGCCTTTTCAATATCTGTCTGAATAAGCTCCTCCATTGTCTTTACAGCGTGGTGCGAGAGGTTGAGCTCAAGCACTCTCTGTGCCTTCATACCCGAGTCGGGCTGAACGGAGTTGAAGTACTTTTCCATTTCAAACGAAATTCCGCCCTTTGCAGTGAGACAAACGGGGTGAGATACGAGCTTTTTCGAGGCTGTAACCTCGCTCACCTTATCGCCGAGAGTTTCCTTGACAAACGTGAGCAGTGCACTGCTGTCCTTTTCCTCTTCGTCTTTTTGCTCGTTCTCAATTCCGAGGTCGTCGTTTGTTGCGGAGCAGAACTTCTTTTCCTTGTACTGCATAAGCGACTGGAGTGTAAACTCGTCAACGTCCTCTGTACAGTAGAGAATTTCAAAGCCCTTTGAACGCAAAAGCTCGGTCTGCGGAAGTGTGTCGATTGCGGCGGCATTTTCACCTGTTGCAAAGTAGATAAACTTCTGCTCCTCTTTCATTCTGTCAACGTATTCCGAAAGCGTTACAAGCTTCTTTTCGGTTGAGGAATAGAACATAAGCAAATCCAGTAACTCGTCCTTGTGCATACCGTAGTCGGAAACAACGCCGTATTTAAGCTGTCTGCCGAATGCGGTGAAGAACTTTTCGTAGTTTTCACGGTCATTTACAAGCATTGAATTAAGCTCGTTCTTGATTTTCTTTTCAATATTCTGCGCAATTGTGAGCAGATGACGGTCGTGCTGGAGCATTTCTCTTGAAATGTTGAGCGACAAATCAGCGGTGTCAACAATACCTCTTACAAATCGGAAGTGCTCGGGCAGAAGCTCCTCACAACAGTCCATAATAAGAACGCCGCTTGAATAGAGCTGGAGTCCCTTCTTGTACTCCTTTGTGTAGTAGTCGTACGGAGCGGCTGACGGGATAAACAGCAAAGCCTTGTATGTAACAACGCCCTCAACGGAAGTGACGATTGTTTTAAGAGGCTTGTCCATTGACATAAACTTTTCCTGATAGAACTTGTCGTACTCCTCCTGCTCAACGTCCTTTTTCGGTCTCTGCCAGATAGGAACCATACTATTTAGAATTTCGGTTTCGGTGTACTCCTCGTACTCGGGATTTTCGCTGTCCTTTGTTTCTTCCTTAACACGACTGCGTTTCATATCCATCATAATTGGGTAACGGATATAGTCGGAATACTTCTTGACAAGTCCCTGAATCCTGTACTGCTCGAGGAATTCGTCATAGTTTTCTTCCTCGGTGTTGTCCTTAAGTTCAAGGATAATCTCCGTACCGGGTGCGTCCTTTTCAATTTCCTTGATTGTGTAGCCGTCGGCACCGCTTGACTGCCAGCAGTAGCCTGTTTCACAGCCGTACTTTTTAGTATTGACGGTAATTTTCTTTGCAACCATAAATGCAGAGTAAAATCCAACGCCGAACTGACCGATAATGTCGATGTCATCCTGCTTTTCTTCCATATTCTGCTTGAATTTGTAAGAGCCGGAGGATGCGATTGTGCCAAGGTTGTTTTCAAGGTCGTCCTTGTCCATACCGATTCCGTTGTCGGTGATTGTCAGAATACGGTTGTCCTTGTCGGTGTCGATTGTGATTTTGAAGTCGCTCCTGTCAAGTCCTACCTTATCGTCGGTAAGTGAGATAAAGCAGAGCTTGTCGATAGCGTCGCTTGCGTTTGAGATAATCTCACGCAGGAAAATTTCCTTATGAGTATAAATTGAGTTAATCATCAGGTCAAGAAGTCTTTTTGACTCTGATTTAAACTGTTTCTTCGCCATAAAATTACTTCCTTTTTAATCATATTACGGGGTGGTATAATAACCCTTAAATAATAAGTATATCCTAAATCTGTATTTATTTCAATAGATAAATTTCAGAATTTGTGCAGACCGAAAATCACCGCCTCTGCAACGGAAAAACTCGGTTTGCTATAACAGTAAGTTACCCGAATTTGCACTTGACTTTTGCACATAATATAGTTATACTGTAGAAGAAGTTACAGAAAGCGAGGACATTACTATGGCTGACAACGAAAATATCCTTGAAGAAATGGAAAACGAAGGTGCGCTCATCACCCTTACCGATGACGAGGGCAACGAGGTTGAATTTGAATTTCTTGATGTCATTGAATATGACGGTGACGAATATATAGTTCTCATTGAAAATGACGAGGACGCCGACGAGGTTGTAATCCTCAAAATCAATGCTCTTGACGAAGAAACGGAAGAATATGTAAGCATTGACGACGAGGAAATTTTGCAGACCGTTTTCGATATGTTCAAAAAGAAATACGAAGGCGACATAAACTTTGAATAAAATTTTCGGCTGTATCGGGAAACCGACACAGCCGATTTTTTTCAATACTTTTGATTTATACGTTAAACCATAATTTAATGCGTAATTCGGAATTAAATGCTCACGAAAAATTGTAGGGAACGACCCCTGTGTCGTTCCTACATAAGTTAGATGTATTTCCGTTAGGAACGACACAGGGGTTTCTGCCCCTTAATAAGGGGATTGAGGGGTTTTGGGCAACCGCCGTACCGTTCCCTACACTAAAAAATTAAACGTTACCAATATATCGACATGAATTTAGTAACAAACCTTTCCAAACAACACGCACTATTATAAATTTGGAGCGAAGCGACCATTAACTCCACTCTTCACTCTCCACTCTCAACTCTAATCTAAATTATTGTTTATATCACCTAACAAACTTATAATCACTGCGAGTTAATGAGTAAATCAGCATATATAATCAAGGAGGTAACAAATGAAGAAAATTCTCATAACGGGCGGCACAACATTTGTCAGCAGATTTGCCGCTGAATACTACGTTAACAAAGGCAACGAGGTTTACGTTATCAACCGCAACAGCAAAGCTCAGGTAAACGGCGTAAAGCTGATTGACTGAGAATACACGCTTGATGTTTCAAGGCAGTACGAGCTTATGAGTTCAACCGTTCCTCTTGAAATCGGTTTAAAGGAAGAGTATGAATGGTACAAGTCAAACCACAACGCAGT